>NZ_CP130748.1:3000000-3231505 GCF_030563405.1 Vibrio sp. SNU_ST1 | reverse complement strand
CTGACCGCGCACTTTACAAAGCCTTTGTCCGTAATGTTCTTGAAAACACACCAAACCTAACTTTGTTCCAACAGTCGGTTGATGACTTGATCGTTGAACAAGATCAAGTGGTGGGTGTGGTTACGCAAATGGGCCTTAAATTCCGCGCTAACGCTGTGGTCTTAACGGTAGGCACATTCCTAGGCGGTAAGATCCATATTGGTATGGAAAGTTCATCGGGTGGACGTGCAGGTGATCCACCATCGATCGCGCTTGCTGACCGTCTTCGTGATCTTCCATTTCGTGTTGATCGCCTAAAAACGGGCACACCTCCTCGCATCGATGCACGCAGCGTTGATTTTTCTGAGCTTGAGGTTCAACACGGCGATAATCCGACTCCGGTTTTCTCATTCATGGGTAACCGAGCTCAGCAGCCGCGTCAGATTCCATGTTACATCACGCACACTAACGAAAATACGCATGACGTTATTCGTGCCAATCTCGATCGCAGCCCGATGTACGCAGGTGTGATTGAAGGTATTGGCCCTCGTTACTGCCCGTCGATTGAAGACAAAGTGATGCGCTTTGCTGATAAAAACAGTCACCAAATTTTCATTGAGCCTGAAGGCCTAACGACGCACGAGTTATACCCTAATGGTATTTCAACCAGTTTGCCGTTTGATGTTCAAGTAAAAATCGTTCACTCAATGAAAGGTTTTGAGAACGCACACATCGTTCGTCCTGGCTACGCGATTGAGTACGATTTCTTTGACCCTCGCGATCTTAAACTGACTTACGAAACCAAGTTTATTAAGGGTCTGTTCTTTGCGGGGCAAATCAATGGCACCACTGGCTACGAAGAAGCTGCAGCACAAGGCTTAATGGCCGGTTTAAATGCGAGTTTGTTTACGCAAGGCAAAGAGGGCTGGAGCCCACGCCGCGATCAAGCTTACATGGGGGTACTTATCGATGACTTGTCGACAATGGGTACTAAAGAACCGTACCGCATGTTTACATCTCGCGCGGAATACCGCTTGTTGCTTCGTGAAGACAACGCTGATATCCGTTTGACTGAAAAGTCACGTGAACTTGGCTTGGTCGACGATGCTCGTTGGACGCGATTCAACGAAAAGATGGAAAACATGGAGAAAGAGCGTCAACGTCTTAAAGAAACATGGATTAATCCAAAATCTGAAGATATTGATCAATTGAACCAGATCCTGAAAACACCAATGTCTCGTGAAGCGAGTGGTGAAGATCTTCTTCGCCGTCCTGAAATGACTTATTCACAGCTAACGTCGTTGGATCGTTTTGCTCCAGCACTGGAAGATCAACAAGCGTCTGAGCAAGTTGAGATCCAAGTGAAATACGATGGTTATATCCAGCGCCAACAAGACGAAATTGAAAAATCACTGCGTCATGAAAACACTAAACTGCCGGCTGATATTGATTATAGTAAGGTAAAAGGGCTTTCTAACGAAGTGGTTCTAAAACTAACTACCGCTAAACCAGACTCAATTGGTATTGCATCGCGAATCTCAGGTATCACACCTGCTGCAATTTCAATTCTGTTGGTTTACTTGAAAAAACACGGCCTGTTGAAAAAAGGTGAGGAAGCATAATGAGCGCATTACGCGAAAAACTGGATCACCTGATTGGCCAGACTGAACTTGAAGTATCTGAAAAGCAACGCAGCCAATTGGTTGGCTATGTTGAGTTACTAAACAAGTGGAACAAGGCCTATAATTTAACGTCTGTTCGTGACCCGCAAGAAATGATGGTGAAACATATCTTAGATAGCATCATTGTTAGCACTCACTTACAAGGCAAGCGCTTTATTGACGTAGGCACAGGCCCAGGCCTTCCTGGGATTCCGCTCTCAATCATGAATCCTGACTGCGAGTTTTACTTGCTAGACAGCTTAGGTAAGCGTATTCGTTTTATTAAACAAGTGATTCATGAGCTGGGTATCGACAACGTGGTGCCGATTCAAAGTCGCGTTGAAGAATTTCAACCAGAAGAAAAGTTTGATGCCGTGCTCAGTCGCGCATTTGCATCAATGACAGACATGGTAGAGTGGTGTCATCATTTACCTAAAGAGCAATCCGGTGTATTTTTGGCTCTTAAGGGACAACATCCTAGAGACGAAATCGACCTGTTACCTGAATGGTGTTCAGTGACAGACATTAAAGCTTTGCAAGTGCCAGAGCTTGATGGAGAGCGTCATCTAGTTACTTTATCGCGTCAGGGATAATCAGCGAGGCCATAGTGGGTAAAATCGTAGCAATCGCCAACCAGAAGGGCGGTGTAGGAAAAACAACAACTTGCATTAACTTGGCAGCATCAATGGCGGCAACAAAACGCAAGATCTTGGTTGTTGACCTCGATCCTCAAGGTAATGCCACGATGGCGAGCGGTGTTGACAAGTATCAGGTTGAAGCAACTGCTTACGATTTGCTGGTTGAAGATACCCCATTTGATGAGGTAGTTTGCCGCAGTACATCTGGCAACTACGACCTCATCGCCGCAAATGGTGATGTAACAGCGGCAGAAATCAAATTGATGGAAGTGTTTGCTCGTGAGGTTCGCCTAAAGAACGCGTTGGCACCCATTCGTAATAACTATGATTTCATCTTTATCGATTGCCCACCATCATTAAATCTTCTTACAATTAATGCGATGGCTGCGGCCGATTCCGTATTGGTTCCTATGCAATGTGAATACTTTGCTCTGGAAGGTTTGACAGCGTTGATGGATACCATCAGTAAGCTCGCTGCGGTGGTAAATGAGAATCTGAAGATTGAAGGTCTTCTGCGTACTATGTACGATCCTCGTAACCGCTTATCGAACGAAGTATCTGATCAACTCAAAAAGCACTTCGGTAGTAAAGTCTATCGAACAGTGATCCCTAGAAATGTGCGTCTGGCAGAAGCGCCGAGTCATGGCAAGCCAGCAATGTACTACGACAAATATTCTGCAGGAGCTAAGGCATATCTTGCTCTTGCTGGGGAAATGTTACGTCGTGAAGAAGTCCCAGTATAGGTCCAACCAAAGGAATTCGCTCAATGTCTAAGCGTGGTTTAGGAAAGGGGCTAGATGCATTGCTTGCAACTAGCTCATTAGCTCGTGAAAAGCAGCAAGTTGCTTCTTATAGTCAGGCGTTGTCGGCTGATGGTGAGCTTGTCGAATTGGCTGTTGGTTGCTTAAAACCTGGTGTATATCAACCGCGTAAGGATATTGCGCCGGAAGCGCTAGAAGAGCTGGCAGCATCAATCCAATCTCAAGGTATTATTCAACCAATCGTTGTACGGCCCTTGGCACTCGACCAGTTTGAGATTATTGCTGGCGAACGTCGTTGGAGAGCCGCTCGTCAAGCAGGCCTTAAGCAAGTGCCATGTCTAATTAAGAGAGTCGAAGACAAGGCCGCGATTGCGATGGCATTGATCGAGAACATTCAGCGTGAAGACTTGAATGCTATCGAAGAAGCACAAGCGTTAGAGCGCTTGCAGAACGAATTTGCGCTGACACATCAACAAGTTGCTGAAGTGATCGGTAAATCGAGAGCAACGGTTAGTAACTTATTACGTCTAAATCAGCTCGAAAATGAAGTAAAAGGTTTAGTTTCCAACAAACTCCTGGAAATGGGGCATGCTAGAGCATTGCTTGCGCTCGAAGGCGATACCCAGGTTGAGGCAGCAAACACTGCGGCAACCAAAAAAATGACCGTGCGTCAAACTGAGCAGCTTGTTAAAAAGTGCTTAAAGCCAGACGTTGAATCAGAATCAAAGCAAGAAGACACTGAAGCTATCGAACTCTCACGAAGACTCACGGAAAAATTGCAAGCAAACGTTTCAGTTACTCGTTCTGTTAGTGGGAAGTCAAAAGTGACAATTACTCTTGATGAGCCTCACAAATTAGATCAACTTATTGCTAAATTAGAGTACTAAGTGAGATAATTGATTTAGGTCAATTATGTAATGAACAAGTGATTTCGTACAAAAGTTGTCGTTTTGTATACAAAAATGTAAATGATTGCTGCATTCTTATTGCAATCAATTTGGCTGAACGTATAATTTTCGCCAATTTATCAGCACGCTTTTAAGCGAGTATCAAAGTAGGCTTAAAAGAGGAACGAATACATGGTAGCGGCGTTAGCAAGACCAGGACGAGTGCTTGCAAAGCAAATGTTATTGATCGAGCTTAGCGCGGTTATATTAGTGGCGATAGGGTTAGGTTTAGCTGTTAATCCTGATTGGGGTTTTGCTGCATTAATCGGTGGCGGTATTTTTGTCATCGCGAATGTAGTTTTTTGTGTGTGTGCTTTTCTATTTTGTGGAGCTCGCGCAACTAAGTTAGTTGCGGCGTCGTTCTATGCAGGTGAAGCGCTAAAAATCTTAATCACAGTTCTACTATTCTCTATCGTCTACATGTATATGCAGGTGGAATTAATTCCCCTCAAACTGACCTATTTACTGGTTCTAGGTATTAATATCTTTGCGCCAGTGCTTTTCATTAACAATAAAAAATAGGATGAGTTATGGCTGCGCCAACAGCATCCGGATACATTGAACACCATTTACAAAACCTTTCTTTAGCTAAGTTTGGTCTTGTAGAGGAGACAAGTTTCTGGAACGTACATATAGACAGTCTGTTTTTTTCGGTGTTGACAGGGATGTTATTCCTTTGGGTTTTTCGCTCAGTCGCTAAGAAAGCAACAGTAGGTGTACCTGGTAAGCTTCAGTGTTTTGTTGAAATGGTAGTGGAATTCGTTGGTGACAACGTTAAAGAAACTTTCCATGGCCGCAACCCTCTGATTGCCCCACTAGCACTGACTATATTCTGCTGGATTATCATTATGAACTTGATGGACTTAGTGCCTATCGATTTCTTACCATATCCTGCAGAGCATTGGCTAGGTATCCCTTACTTGAAAGTGGTTCCTACAGCTGATGTTAATATAACAATGGCAATGGCTTTAGGTGTTTTTGCTCTGATGATCTACTACAGCATCAAAGTGAAAGGTCTAGGCGGATTTGCTAAAGAATTGGCACTGCATCCATTTAATCACCCAATCATGATTCCATTTAACTTGGTACTTGAGGTAATTTCGTTATTAGCGAAGCCACTATCTCTAGGTATGCGTTTATTTGGTAATATGTTTGCGGGTGAGGTGGTGTTTATTCTTATCGCGGCAATGCTACCGTGGTACTTACAATGGGTAGGTGCACTACCTTGGGCTATCTTCCATATCTTGGTTATTTTGATTCAAGCGTTTGTTTTCATGATGTTGACAATCGTTTACTTATCAATGGCTCATGAAGATAGTGATCACTAAAAAATTTTTAAGCTTTATTCTAACTATTAATGTTAATCGGAGAACGTAAATGGAAACTGTACTAAGTTTTTCAGCAATCGCTGTTGCTATCATTGTTGGTCTTTGTGCCGTAGGTACTGCAATTGGTTTTGCTATTCTTGGTGGTAAATTCCTAGAAGGCGCTGCGCGTCAACCTGAAATGGCTCCAATGCTACAAGTTAAGATGTTCATCATCGCTGGTCTATTGGATGCTGTTCCAATGATCGGTATCGTAATCGCACTACTATTCACGTTTGCTAACCCATTTGTTGGTCAACTAGCAGGCTAATTAACTTCTAAATAGTTAATTAAATTTTTGTAGTTGATTCTTAACGAGGGGTAGCTGTTGTGAATATGAACGCAACTCTGCTAGGTCAAGCAATTGCTTTTTCACTGTTTGTTTGGTTCTGCATGAAATATGTATGGCCACCAATCATGCAAGCAATTGAAGAACGTCAGAAAAAAATTGCTGACGGTCTAGTAGCCGCTGAACGCGCTGCTAAAGACTTGAACCTGGCACAAGCCAACGCTTCTGAGCAAATGAAAGAAGCAAAGCGCACTGCAACTGAGGTTATTGATCAGGCAAATAAACGTAAAGCTCAAATTATTGATGAAGCACGCGAAGAGGCTCAGGCAGAACGCCAGAAGATCTTAGCGCAAGCTGAAGCAGAAATTGAAGCAGAGCGTACACGTGCCCGTGATGACCTGCGCAAACAAGTCGCAACTCTGGCTATAGCTGGTGCTGAGAAAATCCTTGAACGTACAATCGATAAAGATGTACACGATGATCTTCTTAACAACATTACTGCAAAACTTTAAAGCAAGGGGCTGTATATGTCTGATTTGACTACAATCGCACGCCCCTATGCTAAAGCAGCGTTTGACTTTGCGGTAGATAAAGGTGAGCTAGACCAATGGGGTCAAATGCTTACTTTTGCTGCCGAAGTGGCACAAAATGATGATGTTCACAATTTATTAAGCGGTTCTATGACTGCTGAAAAATTAGCTGAAGTATTCATTGTAATTTGTGGCGAACAATTTGATGAATTCGGTCAGAACTTAATTAAAGTGATGGCAGAGAATGGCCGCTTAATGGCTTTTCCTGATGTTTGTAAAGAGTTCTTTATACTCAAAAAAGAGTATGAGAAAGAGATCGACGTTGAAGTAACTTCAGCGGTAGAACTTTCTGAAGAACAACGTGCAGAGATCAGCAGCAAATTGGAACAGCGCTTAGCGCGCAAAGTTCAGCTGAATTGCAGTATAGATGAGACTCTACTTAGTGGAGTTATTATTCGAGCCGGAGACCTAGTCATCGATAACTCAGCGCGCAGTCGTTTAGACCGCCTGAGCGATGCATTGCAGTCTTAATGGGGATTGGAGCATGCAACTTAATTCCACTGAAATTAGCGATCTAATTAAACAACGTATTGAATCTTTCGACGTTGTTAGTGAAGCTCGCAATGAAGGTACTATCGTTTCTGTAAGCGATGGCATCCTTAGCATCCACGGCCTAGCGGACGTGATGCAAGGTGAAATGATCGAACTACCGGGTGGCCGTTACGCGCTAGCACTAAACTTGAACCGTGATTCGGTTGGTGCTGTTGTAATGGGCCCGTATGCTGACCTACAGGAAGGCATGAAAGTTACAGGTACTGGTCGTATTCTTGAAGTACCAGTAGGTCCTGAAATGCTTGGTCGTGTTGTAAACACGCTAGGTGAGCCAATTGATGGTAAAGGTCCTATCGAAGCGAAACTAACTTCGCCTGTAGAAATTATCGCACCAGGTGTAATCGACCGTAAATCGGTAGATCAACCTGTTCAAACTGGTTACAAGTCAGTTGACTCAATGATCCCTATCGGTCGTGGTCAACGTGAACTAGTAATCGGTGACCGTCAGACTGGTAAAACAGCAATGGCGATCGATGCGATTATCAACCAGAAAGATTCTGGTATTTTCTCTATCTACGTAGCTATCGGCCAAAAAGCGTCGACTATTGCTAACGTAGTTCGCAAACTAGAAGAGCACGGCGCACTAGCAAACACTGTTGTTGTTGTTGCATCTGCTTCTGAATCTGCAGCGCTGCAATACCTTGCACCGTATGCAGGTTGTGCGATGGGCGAATACTTCCGTGATCGCGGTGAAGATGCACTGATTGTTTATGATGATCTATCTAAGCAAGCTGTCGCTTACCGTCAAATATCGCTACTACTTAAGCGTCCACCAGGTCGTGAAGCGTTCCCAGGTGATGTTTTCTACCTTCACTCTCGTCTACTAGAGCGTGCAGCTCGTGTAAGCGAAGCATACGTAGAAAAATTCACTAACGGCGAAGTGACAGGCAAGACTGGTTCTTTAACAGCTCTTCCTATCATCGAAACGCAAGCTGGTGACGTATCTGCATTCGTACCAACGAACGTAATCTCGATTACTGATGGTCAGATCTTCCTACAAACTGAGCTATTCAACGCGGGCGTACGTCCAGCTGTTGACCCAGGTATCTCAGTTTCTCGTGTAGGTGGTTCGGCGCAGACTAAAATCATCAAGAAGCTATCTGGCGGTATCCGTACTGCTCTAGCTCAATACCGTGAACTTGCTGCATTTGCTCAGTTCTCTTCGGATCTTGATGAAGCGACTAAGAAGCAGCTAGACCACGGTCAAAAAGTTACAGAACTGATGAAGCAGAAGCAATACGCTCCTATGTCTGTATTTGACCAAGCTCTAGTAATCTTTGCTGCAGAGCGTGGATACCTTCAAGACGTTGAACTTTCTAAAGTTCTAGACTTTGAAGCTGCTTTACTGTCGTTTGCTCGTGGTCAATACGCTGATCTAGCAACACAGATCGACGCAACGGGTGCTTTCAACAAAGAAATCGAAGCTGAGCTGAAGAAGCTTGTTGACGATTTCAAGGCAACCCAGACCTGGTAATTGGTAGGTGGTCTTAGGGCCACCTCATACCATTAACGGAGAGTAACGATGGCCGGCGCAAAAGAGATACGTAATAAAATCGGTAGTGTTAAAAGCACACAGAAGATTACGAAAGCAATGGAAATGGTAGCAGCTTCAAAAATGCGTCGTTCTCAAGACGCAATGGAAGCTACTCGTCCATATGCAGAAACAATGCGTAAAGTGATCGGTCATTTGGCTAATGGTAGCCTCGAGTATAAGCATCCTTATCTTGAGGAACGTGAAGCCAAACGTGTTGGTTACATCATCGTTTCTACAGACCGTGGTCTTTGTGGTGGTTTGAACATTAACTTGTTCAAGAAAGCCATGAACGACATGAAAGATTGGTCTGAGAAAGGTGCTGACGTTGAGCTTGCAATTGTAGGTTCAAAAGCGACAGCATTTTTCAACAACAGCGGCGCGAAAGTAGCAGCTCAAGTTTCTGGTCTGGGCGATCGTCCAAGCCTTGAAGACTTGATTGGCTCTGTGAGCGTTATGCTGAAGAAATATGATGAAGGCGAGCTAGATCGCCTGTTCGTAGTGTTCAACAAGTTTGAAAACACTATGGTTCAAGAACCAACGATCGATCAATTACTTCCTTTGCCTAAATCAGACAGCGAAGAAATGAAACGCAGTCATTCTTGGGACTACATTTATGAGCCCGAGCCAAAACCACTACTAGATGCACTATTGGTTCGCTATGTCGAATCTCAAGTGTACCAAGGTGTGGTCGAGAACCTTGCTTGTGAGCAAGCGGCTCGAATGATTGCAATGAAATCAGCAACAGATAATGCTGGTGACATTATTGATGACTTAGAACTCGTGTATAACAAAGCCCGTCAATCGGCGATTACACAAGAACTTTCTGAGATCGTTTCAGGCGCAGCTGCGGTTTAAGCTTAGGTAAAACTAAATAGTTAGAGGATTAACGATGGCTACAGGTAAGATCGTACAGATCATCGGTGCGGTAGTCGACGTAGAGTTCCCACAGGGCAAAGTACCTCGTGTATACGATGCTCTGAATGTTAATGAAGTGAAAGAGCGTCTAGTTCTTGAAGTTCAGCAACAACTTGGCGGTGGCGTAGTTCGCGCAATCGTAATGGGTAGCTCTGATGGTTTACGTCGTGGTTTGACAGTTGAAAATACTGGCGCTCCAATCTCAGTACCAGTAGGTACTAAGACATTGGGTCGTATCATGAATGTCCTAGGTGACGCGATTGATGAGTGTGGCGAGATTGGTGCTGAAGAGCATTACGCCATTCACCGTGAAGCTCCAAGCTACGAAGAGCAGTCTAACGAGACAGCTCTTCTAGAAACTGGTGTTAAAGTAATCGACTTGATTTGTCCATTCGCTAAGGGTGGTAAAATCGGTCTATTCGGTGGTGCTGGTGTAGGTAAGACCGTTAACATGATGGAACTTATCAACAACATCGCACTTCAACACTCAGGCCTATCTGTATTTGCAGGTGTAGGTGAGCGTACTCGTGAAGGTAACGATTTCTACTTTGAGATGCAGGAAGCAGGTGTTGTAAACATCGAAAAACCTGAAGAATCAAAAGTAGCGATGGTTTACGGCCAGATGAACGAGCCACCAGGTAACCGTTTACGTGTTGCACTGACTGGTCTAACAATGGCAGAGCGCTTCCGTGACGAAGGTCGTGACGTTCTACTGTTCGTTGATAACATCTACCGTTACACGCTAGCAGGTACTGAAGTATCAGCACTTCTAGGTCGTATGCCTTCTGCGGTAGGTTACCAACCTACACTAGCTGAAGAAATGGGTGTTCTACAAGAGCGTATCACGTCAACTAAAGCTGGTTCTATCACGTCTGTACAGGCGGTATACGTACCTGCGGATGACTTGACTGACCCGTCTCCAGCAACAACGTTCGCTCACTTGGATGCAACGGTTGTACTTAACCGTAATATCGCATCTATGGGTCTATACCCAGCGATCGACCCACTAGATTCTACTTCACGTCAACTGGATCCATTGGTTGTTGGACAAGAGCACTACGACATCGCTCGTGGCGTTCAGTCTACTCTTCAGCGCTATAAAGAGCTGAAAGATATCATTGCTATCCTAGGTATGGACGAGCTATCTGAAGAAGATAAGCAAGTTGTATCTCGTGCTCGTAAGATTGAGAAGTTCCTAACTCAGCCTTACCACGTAGCGGAAGTATTTACAGGTGACCCAGGCGTTTACGTACCTCTTAAAGAGACTCTACGTGGCTTCCAAGGTCTTCTATCTGGTGAATACGATGACATTCCAGAGCAAGCGTTCATGTACTGTGGTGCAATTGACGAAGCTATCGAGAATGCTAAGAAGCTATAAGGCTAACTAGGAGGCGATATGGCAGCAATAACCTTTCACCTAGACGTTGTAAGTGCCGAGAAACAAATTTTCTCTGGTCTTGTTGAGACGTTTCAGGTGACCGGTAGTGAGGGTGAGCTTGGTATTTTCCATGGTCACACTCCACTGCTGACCGCTATCAAGCCTGGTATGGTGCGTATTGTTAAGCAGCATGGCCACGAAGAAATTATTTATGTTTCTGGTGGTATGGTAGAAGTTCAGCCTGGTACAGCGACTGTACTGGCTGATACAGCTATCCGTGGTGAAGAGCTAGACGCAGCAAAGGCGGAAGAAGCTAAACGCAAGGCTGTGGAGAATATCCAAAATCAGCATGGCGATATAGACTTCGCACAAGCGGCCGGTGAACTGGCTAAAGCCATTGCTCAGTTACGAGTTATCGAACTGACAAAGCAGCGTCGTTAATCTTTTTAAGATTATAGACTCTGAGATAAAGGCGACCTAAGGGTCGCCTTTTTGCATTTTTGATGTTCTCAAAAATGCTTCTTTTACCCAAAACGGTTACAATACAGACTTAACAAAAATAATGTTGGATAGGTTTACAATGAAGTTTAGCGCAGTAATTCTCGCGGCGGGCAAAGGCACTCGCATGTATTCAAACATGCCAAAGGTTCTGCACACGCTTGCGGGTAAGCCAATGGTGAAGCATGTTATCGATACATGTAATGGTTTAGGCGCTCAAAACATCAACCTGGTTTACGGCCACGGTGGTGATCAGATGAAGGCTACTCTAGCGGAAGAATCTGTAAATTGGGCACTGCAAGCTGAGCAGCTAGGTACTGGTCACGCTGTAGATCAAGCATCTGCACATTTCGCTGATGATGAAAAAGTATTGGTGCTATACGGTGATGTTCCACTAATCTCTCCTGAAACCATTGAAAACCTATTAGACGCTCAACCAAACGGTGGTATCGCGCTACTAACGGTCGTGTTAGACAACCCGATGGGCTACGGTCGTATCATTCGTCGCAATGGCCCGGTTGTCGCTATCGTTGAGCAAAAAGATGCAACCGATGAGCAGAAGCTTATCAAAGAGATTAATACTGGCGTTATGGTGGCTACTGGTGGCGATCTGAAGCGTTGGTTGTCTGGCTTAAGCAACGATAACGCACAAGGTGAATACTACCTGACAGACGTTATTGCAGCGGCTCACGATGAAGGTCGTGCGGTTGAGGCTGTGCATCCAGTAAGCCCAATTGAAGTGGAAGGCGTGAACGACCGCTCTCAACTGGCTCGTCTAGAGCGCGCTTACCAAGCTGAGCAAGCAGACAAGCTATTGAAGCAAGGCGTAATGTTACGCGATCCAAGCCGCTTTGATCTGCGTGGTGAATTGCAGTGTGGTATGGATGTTGAGATTGATACTAACGTTATCATCGAAGGCAGTGTAAGCATCGGCGACAACGTGGTTATCGGCACCGGTTGTGTATTGAAAGACTGTGAGATTGATGACAATACTATCGTTCGCCCATACAGTGTAATCGAAGGTGCGACAATTGGTGAAGACTGTACGATTGGTCCTTTCACTCGCTTACGTCCTGGAGCTGACATGCGTAACAATTCGCATGTAGGTAATTTTGTTGAAGTGAAGAACACTCGTCTTGGTGAAGGTTCGAAAGCGAACCATCTGACTTACCTAGGTGATGCTGAGATTGGTCAGCGTGTAAATGTGGGTGCGGGTGCTATCACTTGTAACTACGATGGCGCGAACAAGTTTAAGACCATCATTGGTGATGACGTATTTGTTGGCTCAGACAGCCAATTAATCGCACCTGTTACGATTGGTAATGGTGCGACTGTTGGTGCGGGCTCTACAGTAACGCGCGATGTTGCTGAAAATGAGTTAGTTATCAGCCGAGCTAAAGAGCGCAAGATTGCCAACTGGCAGCGCCCCGCTAAGAAAAAATAATATCGTAATAAACAAGATGATTTAGATAGACCAGTAGCAATGCTACTGACTTCTTTCTAAATAATTCTAGATATAAAAAGAGCGAGTAATTTCGCTCTTTTTTTGTTTTCTTAAGCTAGAAGCTAGAAGCTAGAAGCTAGAAACTAGTCTTGTTTCTCGTCTGCTACCACTCGAGAGTTGTCTGGCGTAGCGAAGTGTTCAGAAAGCTCTTTGTTTGAAACAATGTAGCCAACCCACAGAGCACCTAAACAAATCACCACTGCAATACCTGTAGCGCTTAGTGCTTGGCTAGCCATTGCTGCGACCAATGCACTTGATAGGCCACTGATACTGATTTGCAGGCTGTTTTGTAGGCCAGCAGCTGTTGCAGGGCTTTGTTTGGCACTTGATAGAGCACGGTTTACTACTATTGGGTAAAGTGCACCGTTTGCTACAGCAATCAAACAGAAAGGTGCAAGTAGAGGCCAGATTGACGTCAGTTCCCACTGTGATGCAATGAAGATAAGCATCGCTGCTACGCTGAACAAACCGATAAGATTTCTTAGTACAACGCCATCGCCATATTTCTTCACCGCTTGCTTACCGAAATAACCACCCGCCATGAACGCGATTGTCTGTGGGATAAAGCTCAAACCGATGTCTTTTGCTTCATAACCTAGCTGAGCCATTATCTCTGGCATACCCGTTAGGTAAGCGAAGAACGCTGCAGATGCCGAAGCAAACATTAAAACATTACCCATGTATGGCTTAGACTTAAGTAGCGTCTTAATATCAGTTTTGATCGATGTTTGTTTTACTTCCGGTGCTTCTTTTGGTTGAGCCATTGTCGTTGCGATCAACAATGCGCCCATTAGCGTCAATGTGATAAAGATACTGTGCCAACCAAAGCTGTCTGCTAGCAATACACCCAGTTGAGGTGCTAAGGCTGGAGATAGTGCTACTAGAGGCATGATAGTAGCAAAAATTTGCTGGCTACTGCTCTGAGAGTAACGCTTGATAACCATTGCTTGCCAAATTACTGCAGGCGCACATACACCGATCGCTTGAATGAAGCGCAGTGTTAATAGGTGCCAAACTTCGGTACTGAATGCTAAGCCAAATGAAGCGGCAGTAAATATAACTAGACCGACTGCCAGCGTATTGCGGTGACCATATTTGTCACTTGCTAGTCCCCAAAGAAGCTGACCCAGTGCCATACCGCCAAGGAATACGGTTAGAGACAAGGCGATCTGCTCTGGACCGGTTGCAAAGTCGACTTCCATTGCTTTAAATGCAGGAAGGTACATATCAGTCGCGATGAAACCAAGCATTGAAAGCACTGCAAGGTAGACTAATTGAAATTTAGAAATATTCATAAGATGCCATTAAGCTAAAAGTAGTGATGTTTTTATCATCAAAAAAATTGTTAGGTAATCAGGAGTGAAAGTCCCTGTTTATTGGTGTTGACATTCTATTTGTCAGAGCTGATAAAATAAAACGCTAAAATATGTAGTTATCAATCAAAAAATTTGAAGGCTTATGTTCTCTAAATCCTCGTTAGAAATGCTTGATACCGTTGCTCGCTTGGGCAGCTTTACTGCGGCTGCTGAACAATTACACAAAGTGCCATCGGCGATCAGCTATGGGGTTAGGCAGGTGGAGCAAGAGCTTGATGTTTTACTTTTCAAACGTTTACCAAGAAAAGTAGAGCTGACGCCCGCTGGGGAGTTGTTTATTGAAGAGGCTCGTCAACTACTGAGACAGATGGAAGAGCTCAGTGCGCAAACTCGCCGAGCCGCGCGTGGTTGGAAGAAAACCCTACGTCTAACCCTTGATAACGTGGTTAAACTCGACAAGATGAAGCCAATGATAGAAGAGTTTTATCAAACCTTTGAGTTCGCTGAGTTACAGATCAACATGGAAGTGTTCAATGGTTCTTGGGAAGCCATTGCACAGGGTAGGGCGGATGTCGTGATTGGCGCCACTTCGGCGATTCCGGTTGGCGGTGACTTTGAAGTAAAGGATATGGGGCGGTTAGATTGGGCATTTGTCATGTCACCCAGTCACCCTTGTGTGCGAGAACAAAACCTCAATGAAGCCTTTGTCAGTCAATATCCAGCGATCTGTTTGGATGATACCTCTAGTGTGCTGCCTAAGCGTCACACAGGGCATTACTCTAATCAAAGACGCCTATTGTTACCTAACTGGTATAGCGCCATAGAGTGTCTTAAGAATGGAGTAGGGGTGGGTTACATGCCAAGGCATATTGCCGCACCTATTATCGAACAGGGTTTGCTGGTGGAAAAAATATTGCCCGAGCCAAGCCCGCAGAGTCATTGCTGCTTAGTGTGGCGCAAAGATGACAACCATAAGTTGATCGAGTGGATGGTTAAGTATTTAGGACCGAGTGAACAGCTTCACCAAGATTGGCTTGATCATCGCAAGGCGATCTAATGATCTCTTTATAAGAAGATCCTTTTAAAGTTTGATCTGAACCTGCATCAATAAAAAGAGCGAGTAAATACTCGCTCTTTTTGGTTCGGTCGTTAACTCTTAAGACAAGAAGAACTTGTAGGAAGGGTTATCGGTTTCATCTTTACACTGATAACCAAGCTCTCGTAGATGTGTTGAGAACTGAGCCAAATTATCATCACCAAGTTCGAAGCCACACAATACACGACCGTAGTCGGCACCGTGGTTACGATAGTTGAACAGGCTGATGTTCCAATGGGTACCTAAGGTATCAAGGAATTTAATCAATGCGCCTGGGTATTCTGGAAACTCGAAGCTGTATAGACGCTCTTTCAGCGGTTTCGATGGTTTACCGCCAATCATGTAACGAATGTGCAGTTTTGCCATCTCATCATCAGAGAGGTCGACAACCGGGTAGCCACCCTCACGTAGGTCATTGATGATGTGCTCGAGTTCTTCTTGACCACCTTGTAGACGTACACCAACGAAGATATTCGCCAGACTTTCGTCATTGTGGCGGTAATTAAACTCAGTCACCGCACGACCACCAATAATATTACAGAACTCTAGGAATGCCCCTTGTCGCTCTGGAATCGTAACCGCAAGCAAGCCTTCTCGCTTCTCACCTAGCTCACAACGTTCAGAGACATAGCGCAGACCGTGGAAGTTGGTGTTAGCACCAGACAATACCGTTGCCAATTGTTTGTCTTGTAGTTGGTTCTGCTCAGCAAACTTCTTGAGACCAGCTAGAGCAAGCGCTCCTGAAGGTTCAGCAATTGCGCGAGTGTCTTCAAAGATGTCTTTCACCGCAGAGCAGATCTCATCACTAGACACGGCAATGTGACCATCGATGTACTGCTGACATAGGCGGAATGTTTCTTCACCAATGCGTTTAACCGCAACACCATCAGCAAACATGCTGACCTGATCCAGTACCACTGGCTCACCAGCATCCAGTGCCGCCTTCAAGCAAGCCGAATCTTCTGGTTCCACTGCAATGACTTTAATATCTGGCATCAGTTGTTTAACCAGCACTGCAACACCTGCCGCTAAGCCACCACCACCAACCGGCACAAAGATATAATCCATGTGACCGTTTTGCTGAAGCATTTCCATCCCCATGGTGCCTTGCCCTGCAATCACCAGTGGGTGATCGAAAGGAGGAACAAAGGTAAAGCCATGTTCAGCCGACAGACGTTCCGCTTCCGCTTTCGCTTCATCGAAATTACTGCCGTGTAAAACGACGTTACCGCCAAATCCGCGTACCGCATCGACCTTGATATCCGGCGTCGTTTTTGGCATCACGATTGTGGTTTGAATACCTAGCTTAGAGCCAGATAGCGCCATACCTTGTGCGTGGTTTCCTGCTGATGCAGCAATTACACCTGCGGCTTTCTGTTGTTCAGAAAGGCTTGATACCATGTTGTAGGCACCACGCAGCTTAAACGAGTGTACCGGCTGACGGTCTTCTCGTTTTAGCTGAACCTGATTACCGATACGAGCGCTTAAGCGTGGCATATCTTGCAGAGGTGTCACGAGTGCCGCTTCGTAAACCGGTGCTCTCAGGATCTGGCGCAGATAATCTGCGCCACTTTGTTTTTTGGGACTGGAGGTGTCATCACTCATAGTTAGCCCTCAAGCTTAGACTTATCACGCACAGCGCCTTTGTCGGCACTTGTCGCCATACTTGCGTAAGCTTTCAGTGCGAAAGACACTTCACGTTGACGGTTTTCTGGTTTCCAGCCTAGAGCATCTTGCTTAACACGACGTGCTTCTAGTTCTGCTTCAGGAACATCAAGCGTGATTGAGCGGCTAGGGATATCGATAGTGATGATATCGCCTGTGTTCACTAGACCAATTACACCACCGCTTGCTGCTTCTGGAGAAGCGTGACCGATAGACAGACCTGATGTACCACCAGAGAAACGACCATCGGTTAGAAGAGCACAAGACTTGCCTAGACCCATCGATTTTAGGTAAGTCGTTGGGTAGAGCATTTCTTGCATACCCGGGCCGCCTTTAGGACCTTCGTAACGAATGACAACCACTTCGCCTGCTTTTACTTTACCCGCTAAGATGCCTTCTACTGCCGTATCTTGGCTTTCGAATACGATTGCAGGACCTTGGAATTTAAGGTTTTCTTCATCAACACCCGCGGTCTTAACGATACAACCATCAACGGCGATGTTACCTGAAAGTACCGCTAGGCCACCTTCTTGGCTGAATGCGTTCTCTTTAGTACGAATACAACCTTCTTTGCGGTCGTCATCAAGACGATCCCAACGACAATCTTGTGAGAAAGCTTTGGTGGTACGGATACCAGCAGGGCCAGCGCGGAAGAACTTAAGCACGGCTTCATCTTCTGTCTGCATGATGTCGTACTGTGCAAGTTGCTCTTGCATGCTTAAACCAAGCACGGTGCGAGTTTGATTGTTCAGTAGACCTGCACGGTCAAGCTCACCAAGGATAGCCATTACACCACCAGCACGGTGAACGTCTTCCATGTGGTATTTAGGCGTTGAAGGTGCCACTTTACATAGGTGTGGAACGCGGCGAGACATCTCGTCGATATCATCCATATCAAAGTCAATTTCACCTTCTTGAGCTGCCGCTAAAAGGTGAAGAACGGTGTTACTTGAACCACCCATCGCGATATCTAACGCCATTGCATTATCAAAGGCTGCGCGATTTGCGATGTTACGTGGCAGTGCTGACTCGTCGTCTTGCTCGTAGTAACGCTTGGTTAGATCAACGATGCGCTTACCGGCATTGATGAACAGTTCTTCGCGGTCTGCGTGTGTCGCCAGCATAGAACCGTTACCAGGCTGAGATAGACCCAGAGCTTCTGTTAGACAGTTCATTGAGTTGGCAGTAAACATACCTGAACATGAACCACATGTCGGACATGCAGAACGCTCTACTTGCTCACTTTGCTCATCAGAAATAGTTGGATCGGCACCCTGAATCATTGCGTCAACAAGGTCGAGCTTGATGATTTGATCTGAAAGCTTGGTTTTACCTGCTTCCATTGGGCCGCCTGATACAAAGATCACAGGGATGTTAAGGCGCATTGCTGCCATCATCATTCCCGGAGTTATTTTGTCACAGTTAGAGATACACACCATCGCATCTGCACAGTGTGCATTGACCATGTATTCTACTGAGTCTGCGATAAGCTCACGTGATGGCAGTGAGTACAGCATGCCGCCATGACCCATTGCGATACCATCATCGACTGCGATAGTGTTGAATTCTTTAGCTATACCGCCTGCTTTCTCGATTTCACCCGCAACCAGTTGACCCATATCTTTAAGGTGAACGTGACCTGGTACGAATTGAGTGAAAGAGTTTACAACTGCGATGATTGGCTTACCGAAGTCATCATCTTTAACGCCAGTTGCACGCCATAAAGCGCGCGCACCAGCCATGTTGCGTCCGTGGGTAGTCGTTGCTGAACGATAGATTGGCATTCTTAAATCCTTATAAAATATTTGGCTGTTGCTTACTTAGTGGTTTGCGTTTGGCTTGCTGAAACGTTGCCTGCTGGATAAACGTAATCTAACCAGCCCCACTTATCTTCAGTGGTTCCATTGAATAGACCAAAGTAAGCCGCTTGAACTTTTTCAGTGATAGGACCGCGTTTGCCTTCACCTACTGTAATTTTGTCTACGCTGCGAACCGGAACGATTTCGGCAGCTGTGCCTGTCATGAATACTTCATCGGCAAGGTATAGCGCTTCACGAGCAATGTTCTCTTCACGGATCTCATAACCCATGTCTTTTGCTAGTGTCATTATCGAATCACGAGTGATACCCGGCAGAATTGCGCTGGTCGCTGGTGGCGTTGATAGGACGCCGTTACGTACCACAAAGATGTTCTCACCTGCACCTTCAGAAAGGTAACCATCAACACTCAATGCGATACCTTCATCGTAACCATGACGACGAGCTTCACCACCAACTAGTAGCGATGATAGGTAGTTACCACCGGCTTTTGCTGCGGTTGGGATCGTGTTTGGCGCTGCACGGTTCCAGCTTGAGATCATCGCATCTACGCCATTTTCTAGCGCTTCTTCGCCTAGGTAAGAACCCCATGGGAAAGCGGCGATGATCAGATCCATTTCTGTGTTTTCAGGAGGGCAAACACCCAAACCAACGTTACCCACAAAGCCGAGAGGGCGAATGTAGGCTGACTCTAGCTTATTTTGGCGTAACGTTTCGCGAGTCGCTTCCATAATTTCTTCCTCAGTAAAAGGAATTGGGAAGCGGTAGATTTTCGCTGAGTCTTTTAGGCGTCTTGCATGCTCTGGGTGACGGAAGATAACCGGACCCTTTGGCGTGTTGTAGCAACGAACGCCTTCAAATACAGAAGTACCGTAGTGCATTGCGTGAGTCAGGACGTGAACGTTCGCCTCTGCCCAAGGAACCATTTCACCGTTAAACCAGATATAGTCTGCTGTTTTAGCTGTCATGTTTGCGGTTCCTTATGCACTTATTTTTTGTTGTAAGTTATTGTTTGGCAATTCATTACGACTAATAGATATAACGTCAACGGTACGTACATCCCACAGCTTTTCGATCTGATTAACTAAGAAAGAAATCGGGCGGTCACTGTCGACAATGATCTCAACGCTCGCGACTTTGCTTTCGTGGTTTTGGGTGCCAGCCACTTGCTTAACGATGAAGCCACGGTGACGGATTACACGAAGAACACGTTCTAACAGTACTGGTTTATCATCGGCTTTGATGTCTAATAAGTATCTTTTCATGTTATGTGTTCTCCAACATTTCGCTGTTTGAAGCACCTGGCGGTACTAGTGGCCAGACGTTTTCTTCTTCATCGATAAGGACGTGAAGTAGGTAAGCAGTTTTGCTCTCAAGCATCTCTTTCAATGCTGGCTCTACTTCTTCTTTACGCGTGATGGTTTTGCCTGGGATATCGAACGCTTTTGCTAGCATGACGAAATCTGGGTTGTCATCCAAGATAGTTTCACTGTGTCGACCATCAAAGAACAGAGATTGCCATTGGCGAACCATGCCTAAACGAGAGTTGTTAAGCAGCACCATCTTCACTGGGATTTGGCGACGCTTCAGCGTACCAAGCTCTTGCACGTTCATCATGAATGAGCCGTCACCAGAGATAAGAATGGATTGGTCATCAGGACGACCAACCGATGCACCCATAGCCGCTGGTAAGCCAAAGCCCATGGTGCCTAATCCAGCAGATGTGATGAAGTTCTGTGGATCTCGTGGTTGAATATGCTGAGCTGCCCACATCTGATGTTGGCCTACATCTGTCGAAACTATAGAGCTTGCAGGCATCATGTCAGATAGTTGCTTCAGGAGTAGTGGAGCAAAGATAAGATCGCCTGGGTGGTCGTAGCGCCATTTAAACGAAGTACGTAGCCCTTCAGAGTGGTGAACCCAAGATGAGATGTCTTGGCTCAGCTCCAGTTGAGGCATGATCTTGTTGATGTCACCACGAATTGGCGCATCGGCCAGACGTAGTTTGCTGAACTCAGCTGCATCGATATCGATATGGATAACTTTCGCGTGTGGTGCGAAGGTATCAAGCTTGCCGGTGACTCGGTCATCAAAACGAGCGCCAACAACAATCAACAGGTCACTCTCTTGAACCACTAGGTTAGCGGCTTTAGTACCGTGCATGCCCAGCATACCAAGGTAATGTGGGTCGTCACGCTCAATGGTGCCTAAGCCTTTCAGTGTACTAACAGCAGGCATTGGGTTCAGGCGTAAAAACTCGCGAACTGCGTCGGTGGCTTTAGCCAGTTGAACGCCACCACCTACGTATAGAACAGGACGAGTCGCTTGAGATAGGAAGTGTTGTGCTTGTTCAATCGCGTCAGTTGTCGCGACAGGAATGGCTGGTGGCGTAAATTCAGGAAGAATTTTAACTGGGGACTCTGCTAGTTGAACATCTTTGGCGATGTCGACAATAACCGGACCTGGACGACCTGATTTTGCAACGATAAATGCTTCAGCGAGTGTTGGAGCAAGATCTTCAATATCGGTAACTAGGTAGCTGTGTTTCGTACATGATAGAGACATACCAATCACATCCATTTCTTGGAATGCGTCGGTACCGATGTGGGAGCTCGCAACTTGGCCAGTGATGGCAACCAGTGGGATGGAATCCATAAAAGCATCAGCAAGGCCTGTGACTAGGTTAGTTGCACCTGGACCTGAGGTTGCCATACAAACCGCCACGTCTTGCGTTGCTCGAGCCATACCGATAGCGGCCATTGCAGCGCCTTGCTCATGGCGGCATAGGATATGCTCAACCCCGCCGTCATAGAGTGCATCGTAGATTGGCATGATGGCACCGCCTGGGTAACCAAATACGGTCTCAATGCCTTGTTGCTTGAGTGCGGATACGACCAGTTCTGCGCCTTTCATCGTAATTCCTCCGTATTACCTTTATTTTGGTAATTGTTTCCATTGTCTCTGCACATCTTGTGCTCCCATTCTTCCTGTAAATCGGCAAAGCCGAAAATGTTTCAAAATATAAAATCGAATGTCTAAATTAGAAAAAACCCCCGGACTTTTCAGTGCGGGGGTTTTTTCTAATTCGTGGTTACTTTTTTCCCACTCGCCCCCGCGCAGTCTCAATAATGACTACGATAATCAGGTTAATCAGTGCGTAAATGCGAGCGTTAAATGTCATAAAGTTCGAGTTTTCTCGTTTATTGTCTTAAGTAAATGTCTACATCTCTAGTGTTATCACACAAATCTGCTGCATGACAAGGAAAATGTCATTCTTTTTTCACATTAAAACACCATTTCACCACGCTATATAACAACCTTATCGCTTTGGTGAACAATGAATATCCAGAGCGAATACTTTTAAATCAAAGACAAAGGAAAGTTATGGGACTCGCGATAATTCATAGCCGAGCTAGTGTGGGTGTAGAGGCGCCAGAAGTAACCGTGGAAGTGCATATAAGCAACGGAATGCCCGGTTTTACGCTGGTGGGTCTACCTGAAACGACGGTCAAGGAATCTAAAGATCGAGTAAGGAGTGCGATCATCAATTCTCGCTTTGAATTTCCATCGAAAAGAATCACGGTCAACCTTGCACCTGCAGATTTACCCAAAGAGGGAGGACGTTTCGATCTGCCAATCGCGCTTGGGATTTTGTTGGCGTCAGATCAGCTTCCTACATCAAAAATAGCTCAACATGAATTTATCGGTGAGTTGGCATTGTCAGGAGAATTACGCTCGGTAAAGGGCGTTCTGCCTGCGACGTTAGCCGCCGATAGCGTTGAACGATGCTTAGTGGTTCCGCACCATAATGGTGATCAGGCTGCGCTGGTTGGCAAGGGGGCGCATAAATCTGCTCAAACCTTGTTGGAGGTTTGCGCTGACATGTGTGGACAGGCTCAGCTTGGTTTATATCGAACCGAGCATCATCATGTCGATGTATCTGATAATCGTGACTTACAAGATATTATTGGCCAGCAGCAAGGTAAGCGAGCACTGGAGATCGCCGCAGCCGGCAATCATAACTTATTATTCCTTGGCCCGCCCGGAACTGGCAAGACTATGTTGGCGTCTCGATTGCGCGATTTGTTGCCCGAAATGAGTGACGACGAGGCGATGGAAACCGCTTCGGTGGCTTCTTTAACGCAACAAGAGATAAATCAATACAACTGGAAACAAAGGCCTTTTCGATCTCCTCATCATTCCAGTTCGATGGCAGCATTGGTCGGTGGTGGCTCGATACCTCGCCCCGGAGAGATATCTTTAGCGCATAATGGATTATTGTTTCTCGATGAGATGCCAGAATTTGAGCGTAAGGTACTTGATTCATTACGAGAGCCACTAGAGTCGGGTGAAATCATTATCTCACGTGTCGCGGGTAAGACGCGTTTCCCTGCGCGCTTTCAATTGGTGGGCGCGTTGAACCCTAGCCCAACAGGTTATTACGAAGGCAATCAAGCGCGAGCTAACCCGCAGATTATCCTTCGTTACCTCAATCGCTTATCTGGGCCATTACTGGATAGGTTCGATATGTCATTAGAGATCCCTCTGTTGCCTAAAGGGATGTTGGCCGAAGGTGGTGACCGTGGTGAAACCACTCAAGTCGTGAAGCAACGGGTTAAGCAGGCTCGCGAGTTGATGTTATCTCGAAACCATAAATCGAATGCACTGTTAGGTAGCCGAGAAATTGAAAAGTACTGCCCACTGAGGCGTGAGGATGCAGAATTTCTGGAAACGGCGCTGCATCGATTAGGTTTATCAATTCGTGCCTATCATCGAATCATCAAGGTAGCGCGAACCATTGCAGACCTAGACGGTAACGAACAGATTGAAAAGAAGCATTTATCGGAAGCGCTTGGCTACCGAGCAATGGATCGATTGTTGAAGCAACTTACGGCTCAAGCTGTGTAGTCATACCAATCACAGTAAACAATTTGCCATTTATTTATTGTGATTGGTATACGCCCAAAAAGCCTGCTTTTTGCGCAGGCTTTCGTCGTTATGAACTAATGGTTATTAGCGAGCTGTGATTCCGAACTAGAACTTGTAGTTCAGGCCGACTGATACGATGTATTGCGACTCATCGTAGAAAGTAATGTTCGAATCGCTGACACCATAACCGGCTAGAGAAATAAACGACCAGTTTTCCCAATCCATGAATTGCTCATACTCATAGGCGGCAAACAGGTTGATATTATCGTCGCTGCGTTTCTTATTATAGATTGGGTTGCTTGCGTCGTAAGAACGTTGATTATAACCCGCTGTCAGAGCGTACTGGTGGCGGCCTATGTCACCAAATAGACTCACTTCACCACCAAACTGTTCGTAAGACTCAGCGTTACCGTCGGCATCCCTTGATTGGTAAATTAATGATGGCACTAACATCATGGTGCGATTGATTGGTTGACGGTACTGACCTTTCAGGTAGAAAGTATCGGCATCACGCTGTAGTTCTTCTCTAACTCGATCATCTTCTACATCTTTGGTGGCGTAGGCCATGTCTAACGAGAAAGCTGAGCCCGCAATACTACTTAGTTTCAAACGAAAGGCATTGCCTGTTTCATCCGTTTTGGTGCGACCTGAAGCGGTGTTGTATGGATCGGCCCAAGTCTCACCAGACATGATAGTAGGCAAAAGTGAAGCGTCGATGGTCATGCCTGACTCTAGTTGGTATTTATAACCAACCTCAAGCACGACAGTACCTGTTGCTACGTCATCACGAGTGGTACCTGTGTATACCTGGTGATTTAATTTTTCGCCAAAGGTGTAAGCAATACTACCCAAAGGTGCGACAAGAAATGAGCTCTCAGATGAGGCTTTTTGGTTAATGGACGAAATGGTGCTATCAGCATCGGTATTAAAGTTTGAGGTGGAAGAGGTAACCCCTGTATTAATAGATATTTCACCACTGAAACCTTGTTCGTCTGCAAGCTTGGCAAAAGCAGGAGAGGCTGCAATGCTCAGTGCCAAAAGCGTTATTTTCATTTTCATTCAAAGGCTCCTTGCCTACCAGTTCTTAGGACTGGATATTGATATCAGTAAAGTACAACGTTTTCAGGATGATTGTTTATCTATGAGTATTTTTGAACTAGTGCAAAAAAGGAAGCCGAAGCTTCCTTTAATCAATACGTTACTTCTTAAGTAGGAAGTTAACGAGCTCGAAGTACTCATCGAGAGAGCTAATACCTTGAGCGTCTACTAGGTAGCGGTTGTTAACTACGACAGCCGGTACGCCTGAAAGGCCGCTGTCTTTGAATGCTTTGTCGAAGCGACGAACCATAGAATCGACTGCAAAGCCGTTGTATGCCGCATCGAATTTCTTAGCATCAACGCCTTCGTCTAGGAAGATTTGACGCAGTTCTTCTTCATCACGTGGTGGCTTGTTCATTGTGTGGATGCGGTTAAACATCACTGGCACTATTTTGTCTTCAACTTTCAGCGCAATCATGGTCGCGTAAGCTTTGCTCATTGGCAGGCCCATGTTGCCACCCATGAATGAAACATGGTTCTTCTGTAGCTTAGCGTCTTTAGGTAGCTGTTGTTTTAGCTGCTGGATGATTGGCTCAAAGCTATTACAGTGTGGGCAGTAAAAAGAGAAGAACTCTGTCACCATTGGTTTTTTTGATGCTTCTAGGTCAAGAACTTTGTAGTGTTCACCTTCGTTAAATTTCGCAGCGTGAGCTGAAAGGCTCAACATGATCAATGAGAAAAATGCGAATAGCTTTTTCATTTATCCAATCTCCATTATGTTTGAATTTTTATCTAGTTGTGTTGCGATTGCTGTTACCACTGAGGCATTAACGAAAGTGGTGGCTCTTGCAGGGTAGCAATTTGCTCTTTACAAGCAAGTACTTGTTGCTCCCAATACTTCGGATCATTAAACCATGGGAAGGCCAGAGGAAACGCAGGATCGCGCCATCGTTTCGCCAACCATGCCATGTAATGCACCATACGTAGACCGCGTAGTGGTTCGATTAGTTTCAGTTGTGCGGTATTAAAATCGCAAAACTCTTGGTAACTCTCTAGCAAAATATCCAGTTGCATCAGCTTATCTTGGCGCTCGCCATTCAGCAGCATCCACAGATCTTGTATCGCAGGGCCGTTACGTGCGTCATCAAGATCGACGAACATTGGCCCATCGCGCCACAAAATATTGCCTGGGTGGCAGTCACCGTGCAGGCGGATATTCTCAATGTTGCTCGGCCACTGGCTCTCTAGCTCTTTTATCAGAAGGTCAACGTCATTGAAGAACGCGTTTTCTAGGTGCGTCGGGATAAACTGAGAATTCTCTAGAATTTTACGTGGCTGATAAAGGTATTCATCCAGGCTGATAGTAGGGCGATGCTGGAATGTTCTTCCTGCACTGGCTTTATGAATACGCCCAAGAAAACGCCCAACGCCTTCCAATTGGTCTAGATTATCGACTTCGTACTGTCTGCCACCAACACTTTCAAATAAGGAAAATAGGTAGCCTTGATATTCATGTAAGGTTGCGCCGTTGACTCGCATGGGGGGAGCGACTGGCATTTCTTGTTCGATTAACTCTAACGCGAAGTCGTGCTCTTCTTGGATCTGTGCTTTGTTCCAGCGCTGTGGACGATAAAATTTAACGACGTAGCGTTTACGGTCTTCATCGGTGAATTGATACACTCGATTTTCGTAACTGTTGAGAGCGAGAAGCCCCGATTCGGCACGAACTCCAATGCTCTCCAGTGCGTACCACATGAAGTCAGGAGTCAGGTTATCAAAGTTAAAGGCTTGCATCGTCATAGAATAAAAAAGGCTCATTACTGAGCCTCTTTCCATTTATTAGGGTGTTATACCAAGCACTAAGGTGGTTGGTATCAGAGCTTCTTGATAAAGCGGCTTTCGACTTCCATCGTAAACTCTTCATTATCCGAGAGTATAAACTGAATTGTCGAAACTGGTGAGCTGAGTTTTTCTGGATCGACGCCCAAACTGATAGGAAGGTTTAAAACCTCACCAGGCTCTACGGTAATGGTTTGCTTACCGTACCAGATAGAATCCGGCAGCCCGCTGACGTCAAGCTTGTACTCTTGCTCTTGCTGAGTTTTGTTGATTACTTTCAAGTTGTAAGTATTTTCGACAAGCCCTTGGCTATTGATTCTAAATAGCTGGTTTCTATCTCGTAGAACACTTAAGCCGGCAGGATCAACACTCGCTATCTGTGCGAAGAACAAACCCAGCATGACGATCAATATAGCGCCATAACCTAGCAGCTTAGGACGCATCACCTTGGTTGTGTGACCATCTAGCCTGTGTTCGGTGGTGTAGTTGATCAGGCCTTTGTCATAACCCATACGTTCCATGGTGTTGTCGCAGGCATCAATACACGCGCCACAGTTAATACACTCGTATTGTAGGCCGTCACGGATATCGATACCCGTTGGGCACACTTGAACACATAAATTACAGTCAATACAGTCGCCTAGACCAAGTTCTTTTGGATCGGCTTTACGAGAGCGAGGGCCGCGGCTTTCACCTCGTTCAGTGTCGTAACCCACGATGAAGGTATCTTTATCGAACATTGCAGATTGGAAACGCGCGTAAGGACACATGTGCAGACAAACAATAGAACGCATCCATCCGGCATTCGCATAAGTACACCCAGCAAAGAACAATACCCAAAACACCGGCCAGAAAGTCGAGTTAAAGGTAAAGAAGCCAACCACCAGCTCTTTAATTGGGATGAAATAACCGACAAAGGTTAAGCCCGTCGCAATCGCAATCGCCCACCACGCGATGTGTTTGATGGTTTTTCTGAGAATTAAATTGCTCGTCAGTTTGCCTGAGTCTTGTTTTCTTCGCTTATTGGCAGCACCTTCCAGTTTCTCTTCGAACCAGATGTACATGAAGGTCCAGACGGTTTGTGGGCATAAATAACCACACCAGACTCGCCCTAAGAAGGTGGTTATGAAGAACAAGCCAAACGCAGCAATCATAAATAGGATGGCGAGTAGAGTCAGATCTTGAGGGTATAATGTGGTGCCAAAGAAGTTGAACTGCTGGCTACCGATATCGAGCAAGATCGCTTGTCGTTCACCAAATGGAATCCATGGGATAAGCGCAAAAAGTAAAAGTAAGAACCAACCGCCGTAACGACGAAGTTGTTGGAATTTACCTTTGCTTTCTCGAACATAGATTCGGTTACTTGGGTTAAATCGATCTCCATTACCTTTATGTGTTTTTGGGTTAAAGGTTTTAGGAGTCACATCTTTGATATCGATTTTATCCTGACTCATGGACTATCCTTTTTGTGGCTTGTTTGCCCGGTTAAGTCGGGCATGACGACATTACTTGAAAGTATGGTTTAGAGAACCTGTAGAAATTGAGTTTGGTGCATTTATTGGTATCGCACTCACTCTTATTATTTTAGAAGATTCTTATGGATGGCGATTATAGCGACAATCTTGTTCTCATTTCTTTAACGCTATCAACCTTTAACAACAAAAGTCATAACAGTTGTGACGAAAAAATAGCGAACAGAAACAAAAAAGCGACCGAGTGGTCGCTTTTAAACATTGAGTGTTTTATCTATACGGCAATTGAGCTCTAAATAAATAGGTGACTAAAGAAGGCCACGCGCTTTTAGAATTGCGGTTTTGAAATCATCTTCTTGGTCTTTTTTAAGACCCGGGATCATTTCATTTTTTCCGCTATTACGCATTTTTAGATGGTAGATAAGAACATCATCAGTCAACTCTTCAAGCTTACCTTGGTAGCCCGCTTCTTTTGATAGCTTAATGATGAACTCTAAAAGGTTAAGCTCTTGATCTTTTTGCCACTCAGGCTCCATCAGTTCAAGCAGTTCTTCAATGCGGTGACATTTCATACTTTATTTCTCCACAAATTTTATAATGATTTGTGGCTAAGGTATCAAATCGGGTAGGGAATACCAATGTGTAAACACATTTCAAGGCGGGAGCGGGCAAGAAAAAAGCGCAGTAAAAACTGCGCTTTTTGTTAAGCGGCTTTAATAACTTTTGTTGTAGCCGGTGCTAATAAAGCAGCCTTCTCAACGAGAGTCATTGTAGGAGCCAATTTCTTAGCCGTTGGAGCAGCAACAAAGCCACTACGACGACGCATCGCACTACGGTTGGTGTGCGAGAACCTGACAGCTGTTGGGCGCATTAATTTACCTAACGGTCAGGCATATCCATTGCCAATCTAATGGCCTGATTTATCATGAGATCCTCCTCAATTGCTTGAAGAGTCACTCGTCTGGCTTTCGCCAATCCGAAAAATAAATCAGGATAATGATATGCATGCATATCAAGGGTTAGATTATCACTATCTAAGTTATCGATCGACGCCTGAGTGATAATTAAACGATATTAGAGCTAAAATAGTGTGAGCAGTATATTTGAGTTTGAACCTCTTTCAGGCTTAAGATGATGCTTTAAAGGAGGTGCATATGTCGTTCTTAAAGAAAACGTTAGCAAGTTTTGGAATTGGATCTGCCAAGGTGGATTCTGTATTGCAACAGGAAGTGCTTTATCCAGGTAAGAAGGCGAGCATTATTGTACATGTCTACGGAGGCGCTCAGCCTCAGGAGATCGATAATATTGATCTCAACTTATGCTGTCGCTACGTCAAAGAAGTTACCGCGAACTCGCAAGGGCAAGAGGGCGGTCATAAACGTCGAATGCACCAGACGTACTCGCTTGCAAAATGGAGCTTGCCGTATGCCTTTGTGATTCAGCCGGGTGAAACCCGTGACTTTGAATGTGAGTTTGATGTACCACTGAACACACCGGTTACGATTGGTGATTCAAAGGTGTGGCTAGAAACCGGGTTGGATATTGCGATGGCGATTGACCCATCGGATAAAGACACCTTAACGGTTCGTCCCGACCCACTGCTCGATGGTATTTTTAACGAGCTTGAAGCTCAAGGCCTGCGCATTCGTCAAGTGGAATGTGAAGCGGTCAAAGGCTTTGAACTGCCGTTTGTACAAGAGTTTGAGTTTGTGCCGACGACGGGTCCTTATCATGGCCGTTGGCGTGAATTGGAAGTGGTGGCTCATCGTGATGAAGCAGAGCTGAAGTTGTGGTTCGAGATTGATAGAAATCGCGATGGTGCAAAAGGCATGTTAGCTAGCTTGCTAGGCGTTGGTAAGCTACAGCGTCAATTGAGTGTGCCACTGGATACCTCACCACAAGATGCTGGCAAGATGGTACTTGAATATCTAGATAACGCCTCTTAGTTCCTATAATCCTTTATTTAACTCTTTGGTTATTTAGTTTTGGATCTTTTAGCCTCATTACATATTTCAGGCGTCATTGGTGTCATAAAAATTTAAGCTTACACGTGTAAGCTTAATGTGCAATACTGGGTCAATCGAACATTTACTCTAGTAGGATACTCATGTCTGCATCATCAGCTAGCGAATACAGTGACATTGAAGAACGCGCTAATGCGATAACCCATGGCTTGGGCGTCGTACTTGGCGTGGTTGGCTTGATCTTGTTGCTGATTCGCGCGTTTGATTACCAAGCCGACATGCTAACTGTTGCTAGTATGACGGTGTATGGCAGCAGTATTATTCTGCTCTTTCTCGCCTCCACGTTGTACCACTCGATCACCACTGAGAAAACCAAGCGCTTACTCAAAACCCTTGATCACTGTGCGATTTATTTGTTGATCGCGGGCAGTTACACGCCGTTTCTCTTAGTGGGCTTAAGAACCCCATTAGCTATGGGTTTGATGGCGGTTATCTGGGGGATTGCGTTGGTGGGCATCATCATGAAGATAGCCTTCGTTTATCGATTCAAGCGTTTATCGCTGTTCATTTACCTAGCGATGGGTTGGCTATCTTTGATTGTTGTTTATCAATTAGCGATGAATATCGATATAGGTGGTTTGGTGTTACTGGCAGTTGGCGGAGTAATTTACTCGCTGGGTGTGATTTTCTATGTGGCAAAACGCATCCCTTATAACCATGCCATCTGGCACTTGTTTGTATTGGCGGGCTGCGCTTGCCATTTCTTCGCTATTTATTTGTACGTGACCCCGGTTTAGCGAGCCAGTACTTCAGTAATCTCAGCTTTAATCTGATATTCAGGGTGTTGTTCTAGGTCGATCTTGATTAGCTTGCCTTCTTCACCCGTCTTTGGTCGCAGGTATGTGTCGGCCATTCGTTTGATTGATTTCCAAACAGCAACTTCTTCTTCTGCCAACAACTCACCTTCTGCAGTAAATACGCTGATGTTAAGTGATACCAAAATGACAGCTTGAGTGCCTTGGTTGGTGATGGCTGTCGGAATGATAAGCTCACCATCTTCATAGCGACTTGCACCCAGCACAACATCCACTCCTGATTGAGACAGCTGTAAGCTTGGCTTCTTACTATTAACCACAATCGTAGTGCCACGCGTGTTCGTTACGACAGGTACGGCTACGACAGGGGTTGCTGCAACGGGCACGGCGACCTTTGATGTTGTCGCTGCTGCTTCCGTTTGCTGTGGTGCCACGTATAGCCAAGTAAAATCGTCTTTTAGTAACACTTGCTTACCATCAGACAATGTGACCATTTGATCAGCAAAGGCAGAACTTACGAATACTGAGTTTGCGAGCAATGCGCTAGCGAGAAGTACGTATGATTTCATCTGTGTTTCCTTGATTTTTTGCTTGGTTAGCGTCGCCAAAAGGCTGGGAAAAATAGAACAATGAGCGTCAGTATCTCTAGTCGTCCCATTAGCATTCCTAAACTTAGCAACCATTTAGCGGCGTCTGGCAGTGGAGCAAAGTTCCCGGTTGGACCGATCACGCTCCCCATTCCCGGGCCCACGTTGGCAACGGCTGTGATAGCGCCAGATATACTGGTCACAGGATCAAGACCCATCGCGCTCAAGCCACCAGCAATTAAGATAATAGTAATAAAGAACATCAAACCAAATGCGACGAGTGAACGCACAATGTCGTCATTCACTGGTCGTTGGTTATAGCGTTGAACAAAAACACCCGACGGGTGAATCAGCTTCATCATTTGTTTGTGGAGCATGGTCATCGCGATCTGGAAACGGAAGATTTTAATACCGCCAGAGGTTGAACCCGAGCAAGCTCCCGCCATCATTAGGAATGCAAACAAGGTAGTTGGTAGTGCACCCCACGCGGTGAAGTCTTCTAAGCCAAAACCGGTTGTGGTGACGACTGATACAATGTTGAACATCGAAACACGCATCGCATCCATAACTGTGTAGCCATCTCTAACCACCAGCCATGTCGATATTACGGCACTGGTGACCAAAAATAGATATGTGAAGCCTCTCACTTGCGCGTCTTTATAGAGGATTGAGAGCTTTCTACCACGCAGTGTGCTAACGAACAGTAAGAACGGCAGACCACCAAGGAACATGAACAGTGTTCCTACCCAGTGAGCACTGTTGGAGAAGTGATTCATTGATCCATCTGATGTTGAGTAACCACCCGTCGACAGTGTTGTGAACGCGTGGTTGATCGCATCAAAGATTCCCATGCCTGCAAACAGATAGCTAATGATACACAAGCCAGTCAGAACCAAATAAACCGCCACGATGTTTTTCGCGACTGTTTTTGCTCGTGGGCTACTTTTATCTGACCAATCGGATGATTCAGTTTGGAACAGGCGCATACCGCCGACGTTGAGCATTGGTAGAACCGCTACCGCCATAACGATAAAGCCGATGCCGCCTAACCATTGCAGTATAGAACGCCACAATAGAATGCTTGGTGCCATGCTGTCTAAGCCGCTTAATACCGTTGAGCCTGTTGTGGTGATACCAGACATGGTTTCAAAATAGGCGTCAGTGAAGCTGATGTGGTTAATGAATACAAATGGCAGGGCGGCAAAGGCGCTGGCAATTGTCCAAACCAAAGAGGTAATCAGGAACATGTCCCGCACCCCTAATCGGAACTTAGCTGAACGGCCTAAACTCAAGCAGATGAACGCTACTATGTGCGTGATCACTACTGATTGACCAAACTCGAGGAAGCCACCGGTGCCTGTGAAAAAGGCAACCAATGTAGGGATGTACATGAAAAGGGCGAGTTTTGATAACACTAACCCTATCACTAATAATATCGGACGAAAGTTGACCATAGCTTAATAGACCATAGCTTAAATAGATTACAGCTTTGTGCTGGAGCGTCGTTCTCACAAAAAGAAAGTTGCGAGAAGAAGCTTACGAGAACAAGGCTATAAGAAGAACGGGCTCGGTTGGAATAGAGACTCAACATCAGGTACGTATTTCTTGTCCACTAGGAACATCACTACGTGGTCATCCTGTTCGATCACGGTTCTATCGTGCGCGATAAGCACCTCTTCTCCGCGAACAATCGCACCAATAGTGGTACCCGGTGGCAGTTTGATGTCGCCAATCGCTCGGCCAACCACTTTAGAGGTGGTTTCGTCACCATGAGCAATCGCTTCGATCGCTTCAGCAGCGCCGCGACGTAGAGATGATACGTTTACAATATCAGCACGACGAACATGAGTAAGCAGCGCAGAAATGGTCGCTTGTTGTGGAGATATCGCAATATCAATCACACCACCCTGAACAAGGTCTACGTAAGCACCGCGCTGAATCAGTACCATTACCTTCTTGGCACCCATTCGCTTCGCCAGCATCGCTGACATGATGTTGGTTTCATCTTCATTGGTTAGTGCAATAAACACATCCACCTGATCGATGTTCTCTTCGGTTAACAGTTCTTGGTCGGCTGCATCACCACAGAATACGATGGTGTTTTCTAACTCTTCAGATAGTTTCTCGGCGCGAGTGTAGCTGCGCTCAATAAGCTTGATGCTGTAGCTCTGCTCTAGGCGTTTTGCCAAGCTTGCACCAATGTTACCACCACCGACAATCATGATGCGACGGTACGGTTTCTCTAAGCGTTGCAGCTCACTCATTACTGAGCGGATGTGGTTACTTGCTGCGACGAAGAAAACCTCATCATCGGCTTCAATGATGGTAGTACCTTGTGGGCGAATTGGGCGACCTTGACGGAAGATAGCGGCTACACGAGTATCAATGTGCGGCATGTGCTCACGCAAAGCAGACAGTGCGTTACCAACCAGTGGCCCACCGTAGTAGGCTTTTACTGCGACTAGGCTAACTTTCTGTTCAGCAAAGCTCACAACCTGTAGTGCACCTGGGTATTGAATCAGGCGCTCGATGTAGCTGGTTACCAGCTCTTCGGGTGCAATCAGGTGATCTACTGGGATTGCACCTGATTTGAATAGCGCTTCTTTCTCTTCTAAATACTGTGGAGAGCGGATACGGGCAATTCGGTTTGGCGTATTAAACAGAGAGAAGGCAACCTGACATGCGGCCATGTTGGTTTCATCCATGTTGGTTACGGCAACCAACATGTCGGCATCTTGCGCGCCCGCTTCACGTAGTGTATTCGGGTGGCTGGCATAACCGTTTACAACCCTAAGGTCATATTTGTCTTGAAGTTCACGCAGTCGGTCGGCATTACGGTCGACGATCGTGATGTCATTGTTTTCACCCACTAGGTTTTCAGCAAGGGTACCGCCAACTTGTCCAGCACCTAGAATAATGATCTTCATAGCCTTTCTCTTATTTTTTGCCGTTGTAATTCTAGTGAACTCATTTCGCTTTGATAATGCACTAGAAAGAAACAGCGGCTAAGAAATAAATTCTTAGCCGCTGTTAGTGTTATGCCTGTTTTACTAGAACTGCGTAGTAGAAGCCATCCATATCTTCTTCACCAGGCAGTATTTGACGACCCGGTTTTTCGACATCAGACCCAACCAGCGTTGCGTTCTCGGTACGCTCTAAGAATGCTTTCACTTGCAGCACGTTTTCTTGCGGCGTGATAGAACATGTCGCATAAACCATGGTGCCGCCTTCTTTTAGCTGGCGCCACATTGCATCCAAGATTTCGCTTTGTAGTTCTGCTAGTGCATCGATATCAGAGGCACGGCGTAGCCACTTAATGTCAGGGTGACGGCGAATTACACCCGTCGCTGAACATGGAGCATCAAGTAGGATGCGGTCGAACTGACTGCCAGTCCACCACTCTTCAGGGTAGCGAGCATCACCACAGATTACGTCGGCACGTAGTTGTAGGCGTTCAAGGTTATCGTAAACGCGGTCTAGGCGTTTAATATCACTGTCAATCGCAACCACTTCAGTGTCTTGAGTATGTTCAAGAATGTGCGCAGTTTTACCGCCAGGAGCAGCACAGCAATCAAGGATTAGCTCACCATCTTTTGGTGTTAGGTAATCAACCGAAAGTTGAGCTGCAGCGTCTTGTACTGATACCCAGCCTCGGTCAAAACCAGGAAGCAAGGTAACATCACAAGGTGATGCTAATTTTATGGCATCAGCCGCTTCTGGGTGCAGTGTGTATTCAATGTTTTCGTTTTTAAGCAGTTCAACATACTCGTCACGAGTGTGGTGTTGGCGGTTTACGCGTAGCCACATTGGTGCTTTGCTGTTGTTTGCTTCAACCAATTGCTCCCACTGATCTGGGTAGCTTTCTTGAAGCATTTTCAGAATCCAGCTTGGATGGCTGTATTTGCCAGCATTGTGGCTAACGGCTTTCTCATCTAGCTCTTCTTGATCGCGCAGATAGCTGCGAAGCACTGCATTGATCAAACCACTGAGACTTGGGCCGCGCAGGGTTTTGGTTGCTTCAACGGTTTCAGCAACGGCAGCATGCGAAGGAATGCGCATAAAGCTCAACTGGTAAATGCCTACTAAGATCAGGTGGTGGAATACGCGCTTTTTACCTTTAAGCGAGTTTTCCATCAGTTCGTTAGCGATTGACTCTAAGCGAGGCAGGTAACGAAGTGCGCCGTAGCAAATCTCTTGCAGTAGAGCATGGTCTCGCGGACGGATCGTTTTTTGAGCCGCAGGGAGAGCGTGTGAAAGAGAGTGGCCTTTATCGACAACTTGGAATAGGACATTTGCAGCAGCAGCGCGAACATTCATGAGGGGTACCGAATATTTATTTGAATACATGAGGGCATCTCTGCCCTCGTAAAGGTTTTCTAAATAGTGTTTTTACAAGCTACACGTTTTTAAGTACATATTGAGTAGCTTTAAAGCGGTTAAGAAAGTTGAGTACCAACTTCAAACCAGCTTGCACGTGAGTTCAAGATGTCCTGAACTGACATAGCTTTTTTACCTGGAACTTGTAGCTGCTCCAAGACTAGTACTTTGTTGCCAGTCGCAACATAAATACCAGTCTTATCTGCTTTGATGATTGAGCCAGCTGGCGCAGATGTCGATTCTTCATCAACACGTGTCTGCCAAACCTTAATGCTTTTTTCATCATTAGAGCTGCTATCAACAATCGCAAAGTGACTCATTGGCCACGGGTTGAAAGCGCGCACACAACGTTCGATGTGTTCTGCACTGTCATTCCAATCAATTTTTGCTTCTTCTTTGCTCAGCTTCTTCGCGTAGTTAGCAAGTTCGTCGTCTTGTTTCTCAGCGACAGCCTTACCAGAAGCGATGTCTGCTAAACACTCAACAAGAGCATCAGGACCAAGGCCAGCCAACTTCTCGTACATTGACGCGCTAGTATCTGTTGCTTCGATTGGTAGCGTCGCGATGCTGAGCATGTCACCAGTATCTAGGCCGATATCCATCTGCATGATCGTCACGCCAGTCTCTTTATCGCCCGCCCAGATAGAGCGTTGAATCGGAGCAGCACCACGCCAGCGCGGCAGGATAGAGCCATGCACATTGATACAACCTAAGCGAGGTGTATCTAATACAGCTTGTGGTAACAGCATACCGTAAGCGACAACAACCATGATGTCAGCATTCAAATCTGTTAGCTCTTGTTTAGCTTCATCTGACTTGAAATTTTCTGGCTGGTAAACTGGAATGCCGTGCTCTAATGCAAGTTGCTTTACTGGTGGCGCAGACAGTTTTTTCCCTCGACCTGCTGGGCGATCTGGGTTGGTGTAAACTGCAATAACTTCATGCTCCGAAGACAACAACGCCGCCAAGTGACGGGCGGCGAAATCCGGAGTACCTGCGAAGACAATTCTTAAAGATTGACCCAAGGTAGACTTCCTTCTTAATTTAGTAATAGCAGCGGTTATTAACCTTGTTTCTCGTTGAAACGTTTAATCTTCGCTAGCTTATCTTGAATACGTTTGCGCTTTAGTGGCGATAGGTAATCAACAAACAACTTGCCTTCTAGGTGGTCAAGTTCGTGCTGAACACAGATAGCCAGAAGGTCGTCAGCGTCGAATGTGAATTCGTTGCCTTCACGATCTAATGCTTTAACCGTTACTTCTGCAGCGCGAGGTACTAGAGCTCGAGCGCCTGGTACAGATAGACAGCCTTCTTCGATACCATCTTCGCCACGTTTGTCGGTAATTTCAGGGTTGATCAGAACCATAGGTTCATCACGCGTCTCTGAAATATCGATAACAACGATGCGCTGGTGGAAATCTACTTGCGTTGCCGCAAGGCCGATACCTTCTTCGTCGTACATGGTTTCAATCATGTCATCAACGAACTTTTGAATCTCTGGGGTAACTTCTTTTACCGGTTTCGCCACGGTACGTAGACGATCATCTGGTAATGTTAATACTTGTAATACAGACATATACACTCGAAATATTGAACTGTGCCGAAACAGCTTAAACCTTGTTGGCTCAATTCTAGACATTTTAGAGGCCAAATGACAGCATCCTGAAGGTAATTCTCCAATCAGATGTCATATATTCAGACCAAGGAACCTAGGTCATGCGTCATTTATTCCCTGCTTTATCTCTTGTTTGTGCCTCGATTTCGTTCGCCGCTACGGCGGAAAATAGTGAACAACCTTTAACCATTAAACAGGGCGCACCCGAGGCGTATGTGGTGGTTAAGGGCGATACTTTGTGGGATATCTCTGCGATGTATCTCGATAGTCCATGGTTGTGGCCAAGGTTATGGCAGGTGAATCCAGAGATAGAAAACCCTCATCTTATTTATCCCGGAGATAAACTGTCTTTGGTTTGGATTAATGGTGAGCCTGTATTGAGCCTCAAGCCTGTTATCAAGCTTAGCCCTAAGATTCGTGTCTCTGAGAAAAAAGCAGTACCTACCGTCAATGAGGGGTTGGTTTTGCCATATTTACAGTCTGATCGCTTGGTAGAGCTGCAAGATATCGAATCGGCGCAACGAGTATTAGGGACCAGTGATGGTAAACGCTTCTTATCGGGTGTAGACCGGTTATTTATATCAGGTAACCAGCAACATCAAAAATGGGGTATCTACCGTGCCGTTGAAACCTACCAACGACAGCAACCTCACGCGAGTATGACCTCGTTGCGTTTGGTCGCCACTGCGCGCTTAAAAGAGGTGGATGCTGAGTTCAGTAGCTTGCAGATAGAGACTCAACTGCAAGAAGTACTACTCAACGACCTTGTGTTACCGGAACTTGGTGTTGATCAGGTGAAGCTCTCTACCACGTTTTATCCTGCACCTAGTGTGGCGGGTCAGTTTGCTAATATCTTGGGCTCATTAGATGGCAGCCAGTACAGCGCGAAGAATCAGGTAGTAGTGATCAATAAAGGTTCACAGGATAACCTCCGCCAAGGCTCCATGTTTACCCTCAGCGAAAGCGGCGCGGTGGTGTTTGGTAAGCAAGGTGAATACAGTTATAAAGAGTCTGCGGCGAGCGATAAGGTGCAATTGCCAAGCACCTCTCTGGGTAGCTTGATGGTTATTCGCCCTTATGAGTATTTTAGCCTCGCATTGATCACTCAGAGCTCTAAGCCTGTTAGCAATGACATTCTGGCAGTATCGCCTTTGGATCTTGCTTTGACGGAAGAGATTAAGGGCACCGAGTGAATGAGCAACAACTGAGTGCTTGGCTAACTCTAAGTTTTGTTCCGCAATTGGGTGGCAAACGCCTTTCTCGCCTGCTGAGTATCGATTCCCCTTCGAACATTGTTGGCAACTCAAGTCAGCAGCTACAAGCGATGGGTTTGTCAGCCAAGCAAATTTCTTATCTAAGAGAGCAAGCCCCAAGAGAAGTGGAGGCTTGCTTAGCGTGGCAAGCAAGGCAGCCCAACCATCACATCATTACCCCTAACTGCCCACACTACCCCAAACTGCTGAACGAGACAGCCTCTGCGCCCAGTGTTCTTTTCGTTAAGGGTCATGTTGGAAAACTGATTGAGCCTCAAATCGCTATGGTTGGTAGTCGTAATGCCAGTATCGAAGGACTACAAACCGCGAAGGCCTTCGCCAAAGAGTTTGTCCAAAACGGCTTGATCGTCACCAGTGGTTTAGCCTTAGGCATTGATGGCTATGCTCATGATGGTGCTTTGGATAAAGGAGGGGAGACCTTCGCAGTGTTGGGCTCTGGCTTAGATTCCATTTACCCTGCGCGGCACAGAAATCTAGCGGATAGAATTTGTGATAATGGTGCGCTGATTTCAGAGTTTCGGCCAAGTGCTAAACCACGACCTGAACATTTCCCCCGACGTAATCGTATTATTAGTGGCTTGTCGCTAGGAACCTTAGTGGTTGAAGCGGCTGAGAAGAGTGGCTCTTTGATTACGGCTCGCTATGCCATGGAGCAAGGCCGAGAGGTGTTTGCGCTTCCAGGCTCAATTCATAGTCCAACCAGCCGCGGAGGTAACAGCTTAATTAAAGCTGGAGCATGTTTAGTACAAAATGCTCAAGATGTTCTGATTGAAATAAAGAGTCTGTTAGACTGGTCTATAGATCAGCAGCCCAGTTTGTTCGAGCCTACGCCGAATGAGGGTGAAAATGAGCAATTGCCATTTCCACAGCTGTTAGCTAACGTAGGATTAGAGGCGACACCCGTTGATATTTTGGCACAGAGAACCCATATACCTGTGCATGAGGTCATGATGCAGCTTTTAGAGCTTGAGCTCTCAGGGCATGTTGTTGCAGTTTCCGGTGGCTATATTCGAAAGGGGAGAGGCTAAGCTATGATGATGGACATACTGATGTACTTGTTTGAAACCTACATCCATAGCGATTCTGAATTGCAGGTGGATCAAGATGAGCTGGAAGATGAGCTTCTTCGAGCAGGGTTTCACCAAGATGATATTTATAAGGCCCTCCATTGGTTAGAAGATCTTGCGGCATTGCAAGATACCGACAACCAAGCGGCGATTAGTGTGTGTTCCAATACCTCAATGCGTATTTATACCAGTCGAGAGATTTCACGTATTAATATGGAGTGTCGAGGTTTCTTACTGTTCCTAGAGCAGATCAACGTACTCACGACAGAGATTCGTGAAATGGTGATTGATCGTGTGATGGGGCTTGAGACCAACGAATTTGAATTAGATGATCTGAAATGGATTATCTTAATGGTGCTATTTAATGTGCCGGGTAATGAAAGTGCTTACACGCAAATGGAAGAGCTGTTGTACACCAAAGAGCAAGGTATCTTGCATTAACACAGGCTTGTCATGAGTAGTAAGATTGATAATCAGCTTTTTTCAGCACATGAACATGCATTAGAGCATGAACCATGTCCACAGTGTGGTGGAGAGCTTCAGCTTCGCCATGGTAAGCACGGTCCATTTTTAGGCTGTAAGCAGTACCCGAGCTGTGATTACATCAAGCCGTTGCATCAAAACGATGGACACGTGGTGAAAGAGCTGGGTGTGCCGTGTCCTAAATGCCAAAACGAGTTGGTATTAAGGCAGGGCCGGTTTGGGATGTTTATTGGTTGCAGTAGTTACCCTACGTGTAATCACATCGAATCTTTGGATCAACCGAAAGAACAACCTGAAGAGCAGCCACTTGTTGCGTGCCCTGAGTGTGGCAGAGGCCATTTGGTTGAGCGTAAATCTCGCTATGGCAAAACCTTCTATGCTTGTGATAACTACCCTAAGTGTAAGTTCGCCGTTAACCAGCCACCTGTTATAGGTCGTTGTGAAGAGTGCCAGTTCCCGTTGTTACTTGAGAAGAAAACTGCCAGTGGCACCAAGAAGCAATGTGCTGATCGCAAGTGTCATCATATTCAATCACAGTAAGTGAATGATCAGAAATAAAAAACGGCGCTCATTGAGCGCCGTTTCTATATCCAATAAACGTTCTATATTCATCAAGCAATATAGACTTACTTCATCTGCTCAGCAAACTCATGCACAGCAGGGTAGGCTTGTTTGTCGAGAATTTCTGCCAATGAGCATAACGTTCTTTGCAGTTCTGCGTTGTAGTCAGCACTCACGTTAATGTGACCCATCTTACGACCCGCACGCTTCTCTTTGCCATACCAATGAACATGACAGCCACCTTGAGCAAGAATTGCTTCAGGTAGGGTATCTTCCCCAAGGATGTTGATCATTGCGGTTGGACGAATCAGTTTAGTGCTGCCTAGTGGCATGCCACATACGGCACGTAGATGATTCTCAAACTGACAAGTCTCAGCGCCTTGTTGCGTCCAGTGGCCTGAGTTATGAACACGTGGTGCAATCTCATTAACCAGTAGTGAACCTTGAACATCAAAGAACTCAAGTGCTAGCACACCAACGTAATCTAAGCGATCAGCAATGGCAGTGAACATGGTTTTCGCTTGCTCTTGCAGTTCAATGTCATCAATCGCTGTCGATAAGCTCAACACGCCGTCGGTGTGAACATTCTCAGCCAGTGGGTATACTTGAATCTCGCCATTGGTACCGCGAGCACCAATCAGTGATACTTCTCGGTCAAACGGAACAAACTCTTCAGCTACAATGGCTTGATTGTCTGTCGCAGCGATGCACTCGGCCATTTCTGCCCAAGTTGCTTCAACGTTATCTAATGTCTTTAAACGCCACTGGCCCTTGCCGTCGTAGCCGCCAAGTGTGCTCTTCAGTACCATTGGTAGGCCAACGTGAGCGATCGCAGCGTCAAAGTCTTCGCGAGAGTTAATCACATAGTACTTAGCGTTTTTCACGTTCGCTTCGTCTAACAGCGCTTTTTCAAGACGACGGTCACCGCCAGCTTTGATTGCTTCAGTAGTCGGTAAGAACTTACTGCTGCGCTCACATACCTCAAGTACATCGTGAGGGATATGTTCGAACTCTGCAGTAATGACGTCCGCACGCTCAATCGCATTTTCTAAGCCGTTGCCTAGAATCGCTTGCGTTAATGGGTGAACAATATTTTTGCTGCCAACATCAAAAGCAGAAATTTCAATATTCAGCGGTGCCCCAGCTAGGGACATCATGCGAGCAAGTTGGCCCGCGCCTAACACAAGAACATGCATGGGAATTAGTCCTCAGCAGGGTTTGGATTAGCAAGAACCGTTTCTGTTTGCTCAGAGCGGAACGCTTCTACTCTCGCCATCACTTCTTCATTGTGTGTACCAATGATTTGAGCGGCTAGGATACCAGCGTTAGCAGCACCTGCTTCACCGATAGCCAGAGTACCTACCGCAATACCTTTTGGCATCTGTACGATAGAAAGTAGAGAGTCCATGCCTTTCAGTGCTTTAGACTGAACAGGAACACCAAGAACTGGGACGCTTGTGAAAGCAGCCGCCATGCCCGGAAGGTGAGCTGCACCGCCAGCACCCGCAATTATCACTTTAATACCGCGCTCTTTCGCACTGGTTGCGTAGTCTGCTAGCAACTGAGGTGTACGGTGAGCAGAAACCACTTTTGTTTCGTACGCCACGCCAAACTGATCCAACATTTCTGCAGCTAGCTTCATTGTTGGCCAATCAGATTTAGAACCCATGATAATACCGACAGTCATCTCAAACTCCTTCAGGTACGATTTAATTAGTGATTAGATATTTTGCGCGCATTATACGGGTAAAATTGCTTAAGGAAAACGTTTGCGTCAGTCTGAGTTGTTAATTGATACATTTTATAAACAAATAGCTTTAGTCACAGTGAATGATAATTTGTACACTTAGCGAATTCGATAACAGAATTAATGAGGCAACCCGTGGATAACTTTCAACATACATTGCAGGCATTACAGCAAGGTGAAGTCATTGCTTACCCGACCGAAGGCGTTTTTGGGGTCGGTTGTGATCCCGATAATCCACAAGCCATCAAGAAACTGCTCGACTTAAAACAACGACCGATGGAAAAAGGGTTGATCCTAATAGCCGCAAGTTACGATCAGTTGTTGCCTTATATTGACGAAAGCCAACTGACTGAAGCGCAGTTAGCGACAGTGAAAGCAACATGGCCGGGCCCGGTTACTTGGATCATGCCAACCAGCGCCAAAGTAACAGACTGGGTCAGAGGCCAGTTCGATTCCATTGCGGTACGAGTGACGGATCACCCTTTGGTTCAAAGAATGTGTAATGAATTTGGTAAGCCGTTAACCTCTACCAGTGCCAACCTGACTGGCGAGCCGCCTTGTATGACGACTGAAGAAGTTCAACAGCAATTGGGCCAACACTTAGTCGCGATTTTAGAAGGTCAAACGGGTGGACGTGAGAAGCCAAGCGAAATTAGAGATGCAAAAACGTCGAAAATATTAAGACAGGGTTAAACCCTGCAAAGGAAAGTAAAATGTCAGCCATTGATAAAGAAGCAGTAAAGCAGTTTTTACTGAGACTACAAGATTCGATTTGCCAGCAGCTTGAGCAAGCTGATGGCACTGCACTGTTTGAAGAAGATGCATGGCAGCGTGAACCTGGCGAGCGTCTTGGTGGCGGTGGTCGAACTCGTGTTATGACCAACGGTGCGGTATTTGAGCAAGGTGGGGTTAACTTCTCTCACGTAGCGGGTAAGGCAATGCCTGCCTCAGCCACTGCTCATCGCCCTGAATTAGCCGGGCGTAAGTTTGAGGCGATGGGTGTCTCATTGGTTATCCATCCTAAAAACCCTTATATCCCAACCTCACACGCGAACGTTCGATTCTTCATTGCGGAAAAAGAAGGGGAAGACCCTATTTGGTGGTTCGGTGGTGGTTTTGATTTAACGCCATTCTATCCTTTCGACGAAGACTGCCAATCTTGGCATCAAACAGCCAAAGATCTTTGTGCGCCGTTTGGTGATGATGTTTATCAAGAACATAAAGAGTGGTGTGATAAGTATTTCTATCTGCCTCACCGAGATGAAACACGCGGTGTGGGTGGTCTGTTCTTTGATGATCTTAACGAGTGGGGCTTTGAAAAGAGCTTTGCTTATATGCAGGCGGTCGGTGAAGGCTTTGCAGTCGCATATCTACCGATTGTAGAACGACGCAAAGAGACGTCTTACGGTGAGCGCGAGCGTGACTTCCAACTTTATCGTCGTGGTCGCTATGTTGAATTTAACTTAGTGTATGACCGTGGCACCCTATTTGGCCTGCAAAGTGGCGGGCGTACAGAATCAATATTGATGTCTATGCCGCCGTTGGCTCGTTGGGAATATCGCTATGAACCACAAGCGGGCTCACCAGAAGCTCTGCTTTATAGCGACTACCTAAAACCTCGAGTTTGGTAGTTCTTTCTTCCTTATAGGGATAGTGATAGGGTCATCTATATAGATGACCCTTTTTTATTTCTGTTAGGTAAGGATATGACACAGCAAGTAGATCGTTATGCCGTTTTCGGTAACCCTATTGGGCAAAGCAAATCGCCATTCATTCACACATTATTTGCTCGCCAAACCAGCCAACAACTTACCTATACAGCACTCCAGCCAGAACAAGGTGAATTCATCACTGCTGCTCAAGATTTTTTTAATGAAGGTGGTAGAGGGTGTAATGTCACAGCGCCATTTAAAGAAGATGCTTATCAGTTCGCTAATCGCCTGACTGAAAGAGCTGAACTAGCAGGTGCTGTAAACACACTTAAGAAACTCGATGATGGAGAGATCATTGGTGATAACACCGATGGTGAGGGTTTAGTTCAAGACCTTCTTCAACATCAAGTTATGCTAGAAGGGGCTCGCGTTCTTCTGCTTGGCGCTGGTGGTGCTGCTCGAGGAGTGATCCAACCTCTTCTCGACCAAAAGCTACAACAGCTGGTGGTCGCTAACCGAACCCGCTCAAAGGCAGAGCTATTGGCTGAGATGTTTTCGTCGCATGGCAGCATCAAAGGTATGGGGCTAAGTGATGTTAATGGAGGCTTTGATGTCATTATTAACTCGACCTCATCTGGTCTAAGTGGTCAGCTGCCTGAAGTGTCTGACGTTATCTTCAATACTAACAGTGCCGTCTATGACATGGTCTACGGATCGGGAACCACGGTATTTAATCAATGGGCATTAGATAATGGTGTTCATGCTGCTTATGATGGCCTGGGTATGCTAGTGGGGCAGGCAGCAGAGAGCTTTATGCTTTGGCGTGGCCTTCGTCCGGGAACAAAACAGATTTTAAGAGAATTACGTAAAAACCTAGAGATGTAATGAGGTATTTATAAAAAATGAATCAATCAATTCTATTTCCTGATATCCAAGATTGGGATGAAGAAAATGAATCAATCATCTTCCCAGCACAGCAGTCGGGCGCACTGATTGAGTGTGTTATGTCTATTGAAGAGTTGTCTCGATTTGCAGGCAAAGATATAGAAGAGGGCGAGCAAGCTTTAGTTATCTTTTCAGAATTACGTTTTGATATTGAAGAGCTAGCGGAAGAACTAATAGAAGAAGAGGAGTATGACTCCTCTAATCGAATTCAGATCAAAGCGCTTTAGATTGGCAGCACGGAGTCTAAATAGTCGTTTTTATTCTGAACATAGTTGTCAGCTGACTTCTGTAAAAAGGCACGCTCTTTGTCATTTAATGGGCGTGCTTGTTTTACTGGGCTTCCTACATAGAGATAACCGCTTTCAAGTACCTTATTAGGCGGCACTAAGCTACCAGCACCAATCATCACTTCTTCTTTAATAATCACGCCATCAAGCACGATAGCTCCCATACCAACAAGTACACGATCTTCAATGGTGCAGCCATGCAGCATTACTTTATGTCCGATAGTGACATCATTACCTATTAGTAGAGGATAACCTTCAGGGTTGTCAGCATTCTTATGGGTGACGTGCAAAATGCTGCCGTCTTGGATATTCGTTCTATCTCCAATATGAATGTGGTTCACATCTCCTCGAGCTGCAACCAAAGGCCACACGCTAGAGTCATCACCGATTTTGATATCACCAACTAGTACCGAACTTGTATCGATATAGACACCTTGTCCAATCTGAGGGGATATTCCTTTATAACTGCGCATTGAACTCATAAATCCTCCTTTATATAGGCACCTTAAGCCCTTAATTAAGGGGAATACTAGTGAAAATGGGGTGTTTTGAACAAAAAACGCTCGAACAATCAAAAAAGTAAGAAAAACTTCAAAAAGGGCTTGCCAGTGTGATCGAAATCTCTATAATGCCACCTCGCTGACACGGGATGGCTTCGAAGCTTAGGTTTCAAAAGCGAAAACGAATCAGCAGGTCAAATTAGCCAAGCTAAGCGCTTGAAAAAAGTTTTGAAAATAGTGGTTGACACTAAAACTTAAATCGCTAAAATGGCCGTCCGATTTGAGCGAAGCTCAAAAAGGAAAAGCTCTTTAACAATTTAAACCTATCAATCTGTGTGGGCACTCGTTGATGAATATCAAAACGTTTTATCGTTAGATAAAACAGATTCTTCGGAATCAAAATTGATTTCAATGAACTGAGTGACCAATACGAAATTAAGTTTACTTAATTTTGGCACAGTCAATTCATTACCATTCTGTTGGGGTGGTAATAGCTTTAAAATTACATAGTAGTTTTGAAGTCAGTATTCGTTGAGTCACAAAATCTTAAATTGAAGAGTTTGATCATGGCTCAGATTGAACGCTGGCGGCAGGCCTAACACATGCAAGTCGAGCGGAAACGACACTAACAATCCTTCGGGTGCGTTAATGGGCGTCGAGCGGCGGACGGGTGAGTAATGCCTAGGAAATTGCCTTGATGTGGGGGATAACCATTGGAAACGATGGCTAATACCGCATAATGCCTACGGGCCAAAGAGGGGGATCTTCGGACCTCTCGCGTCAAGATATGCCTAGGTGGGATTAGCTAGTTGGTGAGGTAATGGCTCACCAAGGCGACGATCCCTAGCTGGTCTGAGAGGATGATCAGCCACACTGGAACTGAGACACGGTCCAGACTCCTACGGGAGGCAGCAGTGGGGAATATTGCACAATGGGCGAAAGCCTGATGCAGCCATGCCGCGTGTATGAAGAAGGCCTTCGGGTTGTAAAGTACTTTCAGTTGTGAGGAAGGGGGTAACGTTAATAGCGTTATCTCTTGACGTTAGCAACAGAAGAAGCACCGGCTAACTCCGTGCCAGCAGCCGCGGTAATACGGAGGGTGCGAGCGTTAATCGGAATTACTGGGCGTAAAGCGCATGCAGGTGGTTCATTAAGTCAGATGTGAAAGCCCGGGGCTCAACCTCGGAACTGCATTTGAAACTGGTGAACTAGAGTGCTGTAGAGGGGGGTAGAATTTCAGGTGTAGCGGTGAAATGCGTAGAGATCTGAAGGAATACCAGTGGCGAAGGCGGCCCCCTGGACAGACACTGACACTCAGATGCGAAAGCGTGGGGAGCAAACAGGATTAGATACCCTGGTAGTCCACGCCGTAAACGATGTCTACTTGGAGGTTGTGGCCTTGAGCCGTGGCTTTCGGAGCTAACGCGTTAAGTAGACCGCCTGGGGAGTACGGTCGCAAGATTAAAACTCAAATGAATTGACGGGGGCCCGCACAAGCGGTGGAGCATGTGGTTTAATTCGATGCAACGCGAAGAACCTTACCTACTCTTGACATCCAGAGAAGCCAGCGGAGACGCAGGTGTGCCTTCGGGAGCTCTGAGACAGGTGCTGCATGGCTGTCGTCAGCTCGTGTTGTGAAATGTTGGGTTAAGTCCCGCAACGAGCGCAACCCTTATCCTTGTTTGCCAGCGAGTAATGTCGGGAACTCCAGGGAGACTGCCGGTGATAAACCGGAGGAAGGTGGGGACGACGTCAAGTCATCATGGCCCTTACGAGTAGGGCTACACACGTGCTACAATGGCGCATACAGAGGGCAGCAAGCTAGCGATAGTGAGCGAATCCCAAAAAGTGCGTCGTAGTCCGGATTGGAGTCTGCAACTCGACTCCATGAAGTCGGAATCGCTAGTAATCGTGAATCAGAATGTCACGGTGAATACGTTCCCGGGCCTTGTACACACCGCCCGTCACACCATGGGAGTGGGCTGCAAAAGAAGTGGGTAGTTTAACCTTTCGGGGAGGACGCTCACCACTTTGTGGTTCATGACTGGGGTGAAGTCGTAACAAGGTAGCCCTAGGGGAACCTGGGGCTGGATCACCTCCTTATACGAAGATACTTACGATGAGTGTCCACACAGATTGATTAGGTTTAGAAAAGTAAAGAGACGAAGAACTCCCAAGTTCTTCAATATCCAGTGTCCCGTTCGTCTAGAGGCCTAGGACACCGCCCTTTCACGGCGGTAACAGGGGTTCGACTCCCCTACGGGATACCATTGGGTCGTTAGCTCAGTTGGTAGAGCAGTTGACTTTTAATCAATTGGTCGCAGGTTCGAATCCTGCACGACCCACCATTCTTTCTCCGCGTAAAGGATGGCTTTTATTTTCACTTTTATTAAAAGTGAAGACAAAAGAAACTATCGTGGGCGATTAGCTCAGTTGGGAGAGCACCTGCCTTACAAGCAGGGGGTCACTGGTTCGAGCCCGGTATCGCCCACCATTCTCTAAATATTCTTGGTTATAGTCATACCCAAACCACTTCTTTTGTCGTTGGTTGGTGTGTTTGACCCTAAGAGTATTTAGAAAATGCGAATTTTAGAACACTGGTTCTTAAAGTCTCATGCTCTTTAACAATTTGGAAAGCTGACTGATTGATTGCTTACGAGTAATTCAATCAAATTTAAAAGTTCTCAATGTTTATCTTTCATTAGATAAACACAACAAACACATTCAAGTGTCTTGTATTCGAATCAAACGTTAGTTTGATTCACAATTGAGTCCGGCAAACAGTCATCAATAATTAACCCTTCTTGATGACAACCAAAAACCTTGGTTAGTTGCCATACGCTAAGACCCTTTCGGGTTGTATGGTTAAGTGACTAAGCGTACACGGTGGATGCCTTGGCAGTCAGAGGCGATGAAAGACGTAATAACTTGCGATAAGCCCAGATTAGGTAGTAATAACCTTTTGAGTCTGGGATTTCTGAATGGGGAAACCCACGTGCATAAGCACGTATCCTGTTGTGAATACATAGCAACAGGAGGCAAACCGGGGGAACTGAAACATCTAAGTACCCCGAGGAAGAGAAATCAACCGAGATTCCGAAAGTAGCGGCGAGCGAAATTGGATTAGCCCTTAAGCTTTTAATGAGACAGATGAAGGCTCTGGAAAGTGCCGCAATAAAGGGTGATAGCCCCGTAATCGACATCTCATAATCAGTGAAAACGAGTAGGGCGGGACACGTGATATCCTGTCTGAATATGGGGGGACCATCCTCCAAGGCTAAATACTACTGACTGACCGATAGTGAACCAGTACCGTGAGGGAAAGGCGAAAAGAACCCCTGTGAGGGGAGTGAAATAGAACCTGAAACCGTGTACGTACAAGCAGTAGGAGCACCTTCGTGGTGTGACTGCGTACCTTTTGTATAATGGGTCAGCGACTTAATTTTAGTAGCAAGGTTAACCGTTTAGGGGAGCCGTAGGGAAACCGAGTCTTAACTGGGCGTACAGTTGCTAGGATTAGACCCGAAACCAGGTGATCTAGCCATGGGCAGGTTGAAGGTTGAGTAACATCAACTGGAGGACCGAACCGACTAATGTTGAAAAATTAGCGGATGACTTGTGGCTAGGGGTGAAAGGCCAATCAAACCTGGAGATAGCTGGTTCTCCCCGAAAGCTATTTAGGTAGCGCCTCGGACGAATACTACTGGGGGTAGAGCACTGTTAAGGCTAGGGGGTCATCCCGACTTACCAACCCTTTGCAAACTCCGAATACCAGTAAGTACTATCCGGGAGACACACGGCGGGTGCTAACGTCCGTCGTGGAGAGGGAAACAACCCAGACCGCCAGCTAAGGTCCCAAAGTATAGCTAAGTGGGAAACGATGTGGGAAGGCTCAGACAGCCAGGATGTTGGCTTAGAAGCAGCCATCATTTAAAGAAAGCGTAATAGCTCACTGGTCGAGTCGGCCTGCGCGGAAGATGTAACGGGGCTAAGCTATACACCGAAGCTGCGGCTACGTACCTTAGGGTATGTGGGGTAGGGGAGCGTTCTGTAAGCCGTTGAAGGTGTGCTGTAAGGCATGCTGGAGGTATCAGAAGTGCGAATGCTGACATGAGTAACGATAAAGGGAGTGAAAAACTCCCTCGCCGGAAGACCAAGGGTTCCTGTCCAACGTTAATCGGGGCAGGGTAAGTCGACTCCTAAGGCGAGGCCGAAAGGCGTAGTCGATGGGAAACGGGTTAATATTCCCGTACTTCTTACAATTGCGATGGGGGGACGGAGAAGGCTAGGTGGGCCTGGCGACGGTTGTCCAGGTTCAAGTATGTAGGCGGAAAGTTTAGGTAAATCCGGACTTTCTTAACGCTGAGATACGATGTCGAGCTACTACGGTAGTGAAGTCATTGATGCCATGCTTCCAGGAAAAGCCTCTAAGCTTCAGATTGTAAGGAATCGTACCCCAAACCGACACAGGTGGTCGGGTAGAGAATACCAAGGCGCTTGAGAGAACTCGGGTGAAGGAACTAGGCAAAATGGTACCGTAACTTCGGGAGAAGGTACGCTCTTATCAGTGAAGTCCCTTGCGGATGGAGCAGACGAGAGTCGCAGATACCAGGTGGCTGCAACTGTTTATTAAAAACACAGCACTGTGCAAAATCGTAAGATGACGTATACGGTGTGACGCCTGCCCGGTGCCGGAAGGTTAATTGATGGGGTTAGACTTCGGTCGAAGCTCTTGATCGAAGCCCCGGTAAACGGCGGCCGTAACTATAACGGTCCTAAGGTAGCGAAATTCCTTGTCGGGTAAGTTCCGACCTGCACGAATGGCGTAATGATGGCCACGCTGTCTCCACCCGAGACTCAGTGAAATTGAAATCGCTGTGAAGATGCAGTGTACCCGCGGCTAGACGGAAAGACCCCGTGAACCTTTACTACAGCTTGGCACTGAACATTGAACCTACATGTGTAGGATAGGTGGGAGACTATGAAACCGCGTCGCTAGATGTGGTGGAGTCGTCCTTGAAATACCACCCTTGTAGTTTTGATGTTCTAACGTTGGTCCCTGAATCGGGATTACGGACAGTGCCTGGTGGGTAGTTTGACTGGGGCGGTCTCCTCCCAAAGAGTAACGGAGGAGCACGAAGGTGGGCTAAACACGGTTGGACATCGTGTGGTTAGTGCAATGGCATAAGCCCGCTTGACTGCGAGAATGACAATTCGAGCAGGTGCGAAAGCAGGTCATAGTGATCCGGTGGTTCTGAATGGAAGGGCCATCGCTCAACGGATAAAAGGTACTCCGGGGATAACAGGCTGATACCGCCCAAGAGTTCATATCGACGGCGGTGTTTGGCACCTCGATGTCGGCTCATCACATCCTGGGGCTGAAGTCGGTCCCAAGGGTATGGCTGTTCGCCATTTAAAGTGGTACGCGAGCTGGGTTTAGAACGTCGTGAGACAGTTCGGTCCCTATCTGCCGTGGGCGTTGGAAAATTGAAAGGGGCTGCTCCTAGTACGAGAGGACCGGAGTGGACGAACCTCTGGTGTTCGGGTTGTCATGCCAATGGCATTGCCCGGTAGCTAAGTTCGGAATCGATAACCGCTGAAAGCATCTAAGCGGGAAGCGAGCCTTGAGATGAGTTTTCCCTGACGCTATAAGCGTCCTAAAGGGTTGTCGTAGACTACGACGTTGATAGGCAGGGTGTGTAAGTGCTGCGAGGCATTGAGCTAACCTGTACTAATTGCCCGTGAGGCTTAACCATACAACACCCAAGGGGTTTTGTGGACTCAAAGACAGACCTTGAATGAGTTTGAAGAGACTTTTAAATTAGCTTTCCGAATTTTAAAATTTGCTTGGCGACCATAGCATTGTGGACCCACCTGATTCCATGCCGAACTCAGAAGTGAAACACAATAGCGCCGATGGTAGTGTGGGGCTTCCCCATGTGAGAGTAGGACATCGCCAGGCTTCAAATTAAATCTTTAGGTTGACCGACCTGGAGATATGGACGCTCACTTAGTGAGTTGACCACTGCGGAGTGGTAGTTCAGTTGGTTAGAATACCGGCCTGTCACGCCGGGGGTCGCGGGTTCGAGTCCCGTCCACTCCGCCACTTATTCGATAACCTCGCCTAGTGCGAGGTTTTTTCGAATCTGAAGTAGTAAAAAGTTTTAGGGGTGTAGCTCCAATTGGCAGAGCAGCGGATTCCAAATCCGCGTGTTGGGAGTTCGAATCTCTCCACCCCTGCCATATTTAAAGCCTCAGCAGAAATGCTGGGGCTTTTTTACGTCTGTTGCTTCTGAAAAGTAATGTTGGGATAGCTAGGCGTTCCTGGCATATTTAAGGCTCCAGACTACGCGTCCCAGCAGAAATCTTGGAATCCTTTTGCTTTCTAATTATTCGATTTTTTAGTCGATAATTCCTATCTTCAACAGAATCTAGCCTTAAAAGTGTAAGTGCTTACTTATCTCAGCTTCTTTTATAAACAATCGACAGCACAAACCACACTTCTTTATGAGAATTATTCTCAATATTTTGTTACATTTTGGTCGTTATTACTAAAAGGCAACAAATATGGATATTTCCCGTCGTAAGTTTATTCAATCATCTCTCGCTATATCTGCACTAACCGTCCTGCCGGCTTGTTCAATGAAGCTGTCTGTTGATGAACAAGGAAAGTTCGTTTATGACTTAACTGCTGAGCCCTCAACTGCTGAGTTGGTAAAGGGGTTTAATACTAATGTTTTAGCCTTTAATGGACAGATTCCAGCGCCGATTATTCGCTGTCGACAAGGCGAAAAGGTAACGATCCGATTTACCAACAAGCTTTCAGAACCGACGACAATTCATTGGCATGGACTGAGAATTCCAATCGAAATGGACGGGGTTCCTTTCTTAAGTCAGCCTCCTATTATGCCCGGTGAAACGTTTGTCTATGAGTTTACGCCACCAGATGCGGGTACTTTTTGGTATCACCCACACATGAACAGCGTTAAACAACTGGGTATGGGCTTAGTCGGCCTTATTATTGTTGAAGAGAGCGCGCCAGTTCAGTTCGATGAAGAGCATGCTCTGATGCTTAAACATTGGCATATCGACAAACAAGGTCAGTGGAAAGACTTAATGATTCCCCGCCTCAGCGCTCGTATGGGCACGCCAGGAGAGTGGAGTAGCGTTAATGGAGTACATGAACCTATTTATCAATTGAAGCAACATGCAACGACTAGGCTCCGTATCGCTAATGTTGATAACACGATTACCTATCCGATTGCTATTGAAGGGGCAGAAGCATGGGTCATTGCCATTGATGGTAACCCTGTAAAGACACCTTATAAGCTGACTCAACATAAAATTGGCCCAGGTATGCGTGTCGACCTTGGGCTGATTGCTCCTAAGGTGGGCGAGCAAGTGAGTGTCCTTCAAATGAAGGGGCGTTTTCCATTCTCCTTGTGTGAGTTTGAGGTTGTAGATTCAACGTTAATAGAAGGCCAAACACTTCCTTCATTGCCTCTGAATCCCGTGCCTAACTTAGATCTCGCCAACGCAGAAGAAATCGATTTTGTGTTTGAGTGGGAAGGGGCGGTATCACCAGTATCTAAAGATGGTAAGTCCATGCCTAAGTTTTGGCTTACTAATAAGCGAGCATGGGAGGGAATGAGCAAAGACAATATTCCAGAGCCGTTGGTGACTTTAGAGTTAGGTAAGACTTACATATTCGATCTTAAGAACGTCACTCAATATCATCACCCGATTCATATTCACGGTCATACATTTACTGTATTGGAACTTGATGGTAAAAAAATTGAAGAACCCTTCCATACCGACACTGTGTTACTTGGGAAAAATGGTCGAGCGAAAGCTGCGTTTGTTGCAGACAACCCTGGACGTTGGATGTACCACTGTCATGTCATTGAGCACATGAAAACGGGACTAATGGGATATATTGAAGTTAAGTGACACCTGTAACGTTTAATTTTTGCGCATGCATTCTTAGTTCTACCCTCGCTTTTATCGGCGGTAAAGCTAGAATATAGGGACTGTTATTTGGGAGGATTCATGGGTCAGCTATCTATTTTAGGTTTTATTGCCATTGGTGGCGCATTTGGTGCTTGTTCGCGCTATTTGATTTCAGAGTTATGTGTAGTGATGTTAGGGCGTGGCTTTCCTTACGGTACGTTGACTGTTAACGTGATCGGCTCTTTGATTATGGGCTTGCTCATCGCCGCATTCGAAAATGAGATGGTTGCGACTGAACCATGGAGACAGATCATTGGCCTCGGTTTCCTTGGAGCACTGACTACGTTCTCTACATTTTCGATGGATAACGTGCTTCTTATGCAGCAGGGCGCTTTCTTTAAGATGGGGCTTAATGTGTTGCTCAACGTGGTTCTCAGTATTTCAGCAGCATGGATCGGCTTCCAACTTTTGATAAAGTCTTAAAACTTTCTTACGATTTGTTAACAACTCGGCTTGGTTTATCCAAGCCGTTTTTATATACTCGATCGAACTTGTCGGAGTGCCATATGGCTGAGACCGTTAACTCGGGATCCGTTGAACCTGATCAGGCTAATACCTGCGAAGGGAACAAGAGTAGATATCTAACTAGAATCCTTCTAGAGATCTATCTCCAGATCACAACTGTATTTCTTACCGTGATCCCTCTTGTAGCATCTAATCCGTCAAGCATTTTTATCCCTATAAATAATGGCTAAAAGCCAAGGAAAAATGCTATGTCGAGTCGTAAACAAGCAAGACTGGAAGCGAAGAATTTCATTGATTCTTTATCCGTACAACCTTATCCAAATTCAAAAAAAGCTTACATCCAAGGATCTCGAGAAGATATCCAAGTCCCTGTGCGAGAAATATCACTCGCAGATAGCCTTGTCGGTGGCACCAAAAAAGAGCCTGTATTCGAATCTAATGAGCCTATTCATGTCTACGATACCTCCGGTGTTTATACCGATCCTACGCATGAAATAGACCTTTATAGCGGCCTTCCTAAGTTGCGAGAGCAATGGATTGAAGAGCGTGGCGATACGGAATTGCTCGATGATGTAAGCTCTGTTTACACCAAAGAACGTTTAGAAGATGAAACCCTAGACGACCTTCGTTACGGAAACCTGCCTAGAATTCGTCGTGCTACTGGCGACCAATGTGTAACTCAACTGCATTATGCTCGTCAGGGTATTATCACTCCTGAGATGGAGTATATTGCGATACGTGAGAACATGGGACGTCAGAAGTTTGCTGACGAACAACTTAATCACCAACACCCTGGCCATAACTTTGGCGCCAACCTACCTAAAGAAATCACCCCTGAGTTCGTGCGTAAAGAGGTTGCTGAAGGTCGAGCTATTATCCCTTCAAACATCAACCACCCAGAATCAGAACCTATGATTATTGGTAGAAACTTCTTAGTGAAAGTGAACGCCAATATCGGTAACTCTTCAGTAAGCTCTTCAATTGAAGAAGAAGTTGAGAAGTTAGTATGGTCAACCCGCTGGGGTGGCGACACCGTAATGGACCTTTCTACTGGACGTAATATCCACGAGACTCGTGAATGGATCCTGCGTAACAGCCCTGTGCCTATTGGTACGGTTCCTATGTATCAAGCGCTTGAAAAAGTGAATGGCGTTGCAGAAGACCTAAACTGGGAAGTGATGCGCGATACCTTGATTGAACAAGCTGAGCAGGGTGTTGATTACTTCACTATCCACGCAGGTTTGCTGCTTCGTTACGTACCTATGACGGCTAAACGTGTGACTGGCATTGTCTCTCGTGGTGGATCTATTATCGCGAAATGGTGTCTTGCACATCATCAGGAAAGCTTCCTATACACACATTTCCGCGAGATCTGTGAGATCTGTGCGAAGTATGATGTTGCTCTTTCACTAGGTGATGGCTTGCGTCCAGGCTCTATTGCAGATGCTAACGATGAGGCTCAATTCTCGGAGTTACGCACTCTAGGTGAGTTGACTAAAGTGGCTTGGGAATATGACGTTCAGGTGATCATTGAAGGCCCTGGACATGTACCTATGCATCTTATTAAAGAGAACATGGACGAGCAGTTAGAGCACTGCCATGAAGCGCCTTTCTATACTTTAGGTCCACTGACTACAGATATTGCGCCGGGTTATGACCATATTACCTCTGGTATTGGTGCAGCCATGATCGGTTGGTACGGCTGTGCGATGCTTTGTTATGTAACTCCTAAAGAGCATTTAGGCTTGCCAAACAAAGAAGATGTGAAGACTGGCTTGATTACTTACAAGCTGGCAGCACATGCTGCAGACTTGGCAAAAGGGCACCCGGGCGCACAAATTCGAGATAATGCATTATCTAAAGCGCGTTTCGAATTCCGTTGGGAAGACCAATTTAATCTAGCTTTAGATCCGGAAACAGCACGTTCTTTCCACGATGAAACCTTGCCACAAGAGTCGGGCAAGGTTGCTCACTTCTGCTCTATGTGTGGTCCTAAGTTCTGCTCGATGAAGATTTCTCAAGAAGTTCGAGAGTACGCGAAAGACACAGAACAAGTAGCCGCTGATCAGGCTATTGAGATTAAGATGCTAGATAACCCGTTGGAGGGAATGCGTCAAAAATCACAAGAGTTCCGTGATACTGGCTCTGAACTTTATCACCCTGCAATAGGCGCAAAAGAAGCTCAACTAGAGGAATAATGACAGTGAAGATTCTCATCCCATCTCAATACATCGAGTTAACGGGAGAGGTTCAAAACTGTCTATTGGTTGCTAAACGACAAGGTTTAGCAACTGATGCAGTTGAGTTGGGTGTTAGCCCAACTCGATACTTCTCTATCGTTGATGCTCAACAGGCACCATCTATTGGCTTTGTTGATGATGTTGATTCCTTAGCAGAGTGTCAGTTAGCGGAACTGAACCATGTTGTTGATTACAGTAATTCAGCCGCGTTGACCGATGTTTGTGCTGCTTTGGCTCAAGCTTCGAACACCGTCTATATCGGAGTCTCCGATGATTCAGCTGTGTTAGATATCTGGTCACACTTAGGTGCTAATCGTGTTATCAAGAACGAAACTGCAGCTCATCAAGAGTTAGATAGTCGTGGTCACTTCGCTTGGTTACTTACATTATTGGCGTTAGAGTTTCCATGGGAAGACGCATTGGTCTTGGCTCGCGCTACATCGAATGTTTCACGTGGAACATGGCCAGCACATTATCAAGACTTTCCTATCCCCATCCTTGAAGATGAACGACTGAATATAAGCGTTGGTTGGGCTAACCAAGGGACATCACTTTCCTTCCCTGAGTTGAGCAAAAATAGCCTCGGTTTATACCCAGTAGTTGATGATGTTGCGTGGATAGAAAGGTTGCTCAAGCTTGGAATTAATACAGTTCAACTGCGTATTAAGAACCCTAAGCAAGCAGATTTGGAACAACAAGTCGCACGAGCAATCGAACTTGGTCGAGAACATAACGCTCAGGTTTTTATTAACGATTACTGGCAGCTTGCGCTCAAGCATGGTGCTTTTGGTGTACATCTTGGGCAAGAGGATATTGAAGAATCAAACCTTTCCCAACTGAGCCAAGCGGGTATTAAGATTGGTCTATCGACTCATGGTTATTATGAGTTGCTACGCATCGTCCAAATCAATCCAAGCTACATTGCACTAGGCCATATATTTCCGACCACGACGAAACAGATGCCATCGAAGCCTCAAGGTTTGGTGCGTTTATCTCTGTACCAACAGCTAATTGATACCATCCCATACACAGAAAAGCTTGTTGGTTATCCGACGGTGGCTATTGGCGGTATTGACCAATCGACAGCTGCGCAGGTTTGGGATTGTGGTGTATCGAGCTTAGCGGTTGTACGCGCAATTACATTAGCGGAAGACCCACAGAAAGTGATCGAATTCTTCGATAAGCTGATGGCTCCTAGGTCTTCAATGACTAGTAAAGAGGTTATGCGGGAGCCTAGCTATGCTGAGTGACTTTGAGTTCATCCGTTACCAACGACAAATTGCACTACCTGAGGTTGGTGAGCAAGGGCAACGAAACCTGTTAAACAGCCATGTGTTGGTGATGGGTTGCGGTGGTTTAGGTAATGCGGCTTCTCTCTATCTCGCAGCTTCTGGTGTTGGAAGAATCGTGTTGGTCGATGATGACTGTGTTGATTCGTCCAACCTGCAGAGACAGGTAGCGTTTAAGGAAAGCCAATTAGGTTTACCTAAGGTCGAAGCACTCAAACAACAACTGAATGAGCTTAATGGTCGAGGCCAAGTAAGAACTATCAATCAACGAATGAGTGAAAGCCAACTTAAATTAGAAGTCATGTTGGCTGATCTCGTATTGGATTGTACTGACAATTTCGCGTCACGCCAGCAGGTTAACCGAGCTTGTTTCAAAGCTAATACACCTTTGATATCGGGTTCTGCAATCGGCTGGAGAGGTCAATTTATTGTCTTTGATTATCAGAACCGGCAGGGGTGTTATCACTGTCTTTTCCCGTTTGAACATCATCCACAAACAACGCGTTGTAGTGATAGCGGCATTATTGGTCCAGTGGTTGGAACGATAGGTAACCTCCAAGCTCTTGCTGCTATTCAGCGTATTAGCGGTGGCGAGTTTAAAGTCGCAACGCATCAGTTAAAACTGTTCGATGGCCAGACCATGAACTGGCAAAACCTAATGGTCACGCAAGATAGCGAATGTCCGGTTTGCAATACAACTGCGATCCAACACCTACAAGAAGAAGCACAATGAGCCACATAACTATTTCTATAAACGAGCAACCAGAGCAGGTCGCGCAATCATCGTCTCTTTCAGACATCATCCAAGCACTATCGCTACCTGATTTAGGCTGTGTGTTTGCTATCAATAACGCTGTTGTACCACGCAGCCAATGGCAACAAACCATCGTCAACGAAGGCGATTCCATCTCTCTTTTCCAAGCTATTGCAGGGGGCTAACCATGTTAATCATCGCAGATAAAACGTTTCAATCACGTCTGTTCACGGGAACCGGCAAGTTTGCAAACAAGCATTTGATGGCGAGTGCTATTGAAGCTTCCGGTTCTCAACTGGCAACCATGGCACTAAAGAGAGTCGATATTCGTTCTGAGCAAGATGATATTTTACAGCCAATTATTGATGCTGGCGTTAATCTACTTCCGAATACCTCTGGTGCGAAGAACGCTAAGGATGCAATTTTCGCCGCACACTTGGCTCGTGAAGCATTAGGTACTAACTGGCTAAAGCTTGAGATTCACCCAGATCCAAAGTACTTGATGCCAGACCCAATCGAGACACTTAATGCTGCTGAGCAACTAGTGAAAGATGGCTTTGTTGTGTTGCCTTATTGCCACGCCGACCCTGTTTTGTGTAAACGCTTAGAAGAGGTAGGCTGCGCCGCTGTGATGCCATTAGGTGCTCCGATTGGTTCTAATAAGGGAATCGCGTCAGCAGACTTCCTAGAGATCATTATCGACCAAGCGAACGTTCCTGTGATTGTTGATGCTGGCATTGGTGCACCATCACATGCTGCTCGTGCAATGGAAATGGGCGCGGACGCTGTTCTAGTTAATACTGCGATTGCTGCTTCTCAACAGCCTGTTGATATGGCGATTGCCTTTAAGCTGGCAGTTGAAGCTGGTCGAATGGCTTACCTTGCTGGGCTAGCAGGTCAGGTATCTCACGCGGTTGCTTCAAGCCCGCTCACCTCATTCCTAGACGAGTAGTAGTGCTATGACGTTTGTTGATCGATTTAAACAGCTCAACTGGGATGACATTGGTATGTCTATCTTCAGCAAGACTGCAACGGATGTTGAACGTGCTCTGAGTAAACCCAAACGTGACTTAGAAGATTTTAAGGCTTTAATTTCTCCGGCTGCAGAACCTTACTTAGAGCAGATGGCACAACGATCGTTGGCACTAACACGTAAGCGGTTCGGTAATACGATGTCGCTGTATATTCCTTTGTACTTATCGAACTTGTGTGCGAATGCGTGTACCTATTGTGGCTTCTCAATGGAGAACCGCATTAAGCGTCGCACACTAACCTTGGATGAAATTGATGCCGAAAGCGCGGCCATCAAAAAGATGAAATTCGATAGTGTATTGTTGGTGACCGGCGAACACGAAACTAAGGTTGGAATGAAATACTTCCGTGAGGTGCTACCGAATATCAAAGCGCAATTTAACTATCTTGCGATGGAAGTGCAGCCGCTTGATCAAGACGACTACGCCGAGCTCAAAACGCTTGGCTTAGATGCTGTGATGGTTTACCAAGAAACATATAGCCCAAGTACCTACGCTGAGCACCACTTGCGTGGCAACAAAATGGATTTTGAATACCGGCTCGAAACGCCAGATCGTTTGGCAAAAGCGGGTATTGATAAGATAGGTATTGGTGCTTTGATTGGCCTGGAAGATTGGCGAACGGACTGCTTCTTCGTTGCAGCTCATTTAGACTACCTTGAACGTACGTATTGGCAAACGCGTTACTCGATTTCTTTCCCACGTCTTCGTCCTTGTGAGGGAGGCTTACAACCTAAGTCGATCATGAGTGACAAACAGCTAGTTCAACTTATCTGTGCTTATCGACTATTAAATCCTGAGGTTGAGTTGTCTCTTTCGACTCGTGAGTCAGCAACGTTCCGCGATAACGTGCTGCCTTTGGGTATCACGAGTATGTCGGCGGCTTCTAAAACCCAACCTGGCGGTTATGCTTCCGGTGAAGAAGAGCTTGAGCAGTTTGAGATAAGTGATGAGAGAAGTGCAGCTGATGTTGAGGCTATGATTCGTCAACGCGGGTTCGACCCGGTGTGGCGAGACTGGCACAGCGCTTACTCTGGTTAACCTGCATATTGGCTGATGTTCCACGTGAAACATCAATGATGTGAAACTGACAAACAAAAACGGCTACCTAAAGGTAGCCGTTTTCCTTTCATTAAGTTTGAATTAGCGAAGCATTAAGCATTAAGCATGAGCAAGTGGAGTTGTTGATTGGCGTAACCATTCCAATGTATCACCTTCAACCAATGGGCTAACGTCGTTCCAAACTTTCTGATGGTAGTCGTTCAGCCACGCCAGTTCAGGTCGTGTTAGCAAATCAACATTGATGTTGCGCTTATCGATAGGGCAACGTGTTAGCGACTCAAAGGTTAGTACAGAGAAATCACCTTGAGTTGGCAGCTCAACCACCAGCTCTAGGTTTTCGATACGGATTCCAAATTCATCTGCACGGTAGTAACCCGGCTCGTTTGATAACACCATGCCTTCAACAAGAGGTACGTCGATTAGCTTCTTAGAGATGCTTTGCGGACCTTCATGAACACTTAGGAAATGACCAACACCGTGACCAGTACCGTGGTCGTAGTCGAAGCCTTCTGCCCATAAGTGTTGGCGAGCTAGGATATCAAGTTGGAAACCACGAGTACCCTGTGGGAAACGTGCTCGCGCGATACCGATGTGACCTTTAAGCGCTAGCGTGAACTGCTGGATCATTTCGTCGCTTGGCTGGCCAATTGCGATAGTACGAGTGATGTCGGTCGTGCCATCTAAATACTGACCGCCTGAATCGACTAGGTACAGAGTATTCATCTCTAACTGACCTGGTTCAGGTTGGTTCTCGTGGTTGTAGTGACACATTGCTGCGTTGCCGCCTGCTGCTGAAATCGTGTCAAAACTTAGGTCCATTAGCGTTGGGTCTTGCTCGCGGAATGATTGTACTTTGTCAGCCAATACCGCTTCGTTGTGTAGGTTACCTTGCGCTACTTCAGCATCAATCCAAGACAAGAACTTGGCCATCGCAACACCATCACGAATGTGACACGCTTTCATACCTGCGATCTCAGTTGCGTTCTTCGCGGCTTTTGGCATTAAGCATGGATCTGCTGCTTCAATGATATGTGCGCCAGCGTTTTGTAGAACAAGCGTGTACCAAGCATTGCTTGTGCCTGAATCGACAGATACATTTTTGCTTTCTAATGATTGAAGGCGCGCTTCAAGCTCTGATGGGTGAGAAACTCGAATACCATTACCAACGTGTGCTTCAAAGCCTGTTGGGATACGTGCTGGGTCTAGGAAGAAATCGACGCTTTCATCGGCGTGAATGATCGCGTTGGATAACACAACAGGTAGACGGGATACGTCCAAACCACGAATGTTAAGCAACCAACATATTGAGTCAAGCTCGGTAAGGATAGCGGCGTCCGCACCTTTTGCTTTTAGTAAGCCAGCAATCTCGGCACGCTTGTTCTCGCTTGATTGACCAACGGCGTCTGTTGCCATTAGGCGAACACCGGATACCACAGGCTCAGGGCGATTAGACCAAAGCTCATCCATTGGATTAGAAGAGAGTGTTGTTAGCTCAACTTTCTCTGCCAGTTTTGCTTGTGCGCCTTTCAACCAAGCTGCGGTGTGCATGCGTGGGTCGAAGGCAACCTTACTGCCTTGTGGCAATGAATTAATGATCCAATCTAAAGCCGGTTCTTCAATAAGGTGGCGATACTCAAATAACTCTGCTGGTACTTGCTTACGAACCTGAACGGTGTAGCGACCATCAACAAAAATAGCAGCAGTTTCACGAGTGATAACTGCGGCACCGGCAGAACCAGTGAAACCTGTTAACCAGTGAAGTCGCTCGTTATGAGCTGGAACGTATTCACCTAGGTATTCGTCTTCGTGTGGAATGATAACGGCATCTAGGTTGTTTGTTTCAAGCCAAGCTCGAACCGCAGCAACGCGTTCAGCAGTGATATTGTGCATCTGTGTTTATCCTTATTGTTAGGGTCCTTGTTAACACTCACCGTCGATATACATGTGAGGGGACTTATTAGGTCAATAAGCTAGCGCTTTTGTTCGTTTGCTGCAAACGCTGTACGCCATTTTTATCTAAGGTGCAGAGTTTTTTCTTTGATGATATCTCGCAGCCAAGTTAAGGCTGGGTCATTTTCTCTGTCACGGTGCCAAAACAGAGTGTATGCCATCGGTGGGAATTCCATTGGTAAAGGGACAACCACTAAGTCGAGTTGCTTGGCGACGAGGTAAGTAAAATGACTTGGTGCGGTAAACACAAAGTCGGTGTAGGTACACAAGCTTGCTGCACTATTGAAGTCTGGAACAGAAATAGCGATATCACGCTGATGACCAAGATCAGCCAGTTTGTAGTCGAGCAGCCAGCGATCGTTACCATCACATCTTACTTGTACATGACGTTGTGCAAGGTAGGTTTCCAGATCCCATTTACCGTTCAGAGCTGGGTGGTTGCGTCTTAACACACACATCTGTGCATCACGGTAGATCTCTTGTTCGCAAATATCATCTGGTGGCAGCATAGTCAGGCGCGCATCGTTGATGTCGATATCTTTACCCGTGAGTCCGATATCTAGTTCACCAAGCTGCAATTTCTTAAAGGTTTGCTCCGTCCAAGCATGGGTATTGATATTCACCTTAGGGGCTTGTCGAAATATAGCCGGTAAGAAGTGGGGAAGAATCAGCGGGTAAACACTCTCAACAGCCGCAATATGAAAACTGTGGTCGCTGTTGTTGGGAATGAACGTCTCTGGTTGGGTAAGCACATCAAGTTGATTGATCAGCGTTTCTAATCGAGGCTTTAGAAATAAAGCCTTAGGTGTTGGTCGTAGGCCATGAGCACTTCGCGTAAAAAGGGGGTCATTAAATTGCTCACGTAGCTTGGCTAGCGACTTACTCACAGCCGATTGGCTCAAGCATAATCGGTGTGCGGTGCGAGTGACACTCAGCTCTTCCATCAGCACCTGCAAGCAAACCAATAGATTGAGGTCGAGGCGTGATAGTTTTTCGATATTCATGTGAGTTTCCTATTTGGAATAATGCTAATGAGTATATGCCATTTTTGTTCATATCTTTAGTTGGTTATCATGCACCTAAATTAACTCATTCGGAGAATCTTGTGCCTTCTAACGCGCTTCCAACCCCTAGTAAACTGCAGGTTGCTTTATTGGCAATGCTGGTTCTATTTAGCCCTTTGGCTATAGATATTTATCTTCCAGCTCTGCCACAAATTTCGACAGCGTTTCACGTGGAACACGCACTAGCACAAGATACGATTACCTGGTTTTTATTTGCTATGGGCGTCGGGCAATTATTTGCAGGCCCTTTGGCTGATAAGTTAGGACGTCGAACCGTTGCATTGGGAGGTGTTAGTATCTATGCATTGAGTGCTTGCTTGGCGTGGGCAGCTCAATCGATTGATATGATGCTAATAGCTCGGCTGCTACAAGGCTTAGGAGCTTGTGCGACTTCTGTAGCAGCCTTTGCAACGGTTCGCGATCTATTTGGCCCTGAGAAAAGTGGCCGTATGATCAGTTACCTCAATGGTGCAATTTGCTTTATTCCTGCACTGGCACCGATTCTTGGTGCGTGGTTGACTCAACAGTTTGGCTGGCGCTCGAACTTCAGTTTCATGGCTGTGTTTGCTGTCGTGGTTGGCACCATTTTGTTTTTCCAAATGAAAGAGTCTAATCCAGCGACAGAAAAGGTCGCGGTGTTCAAACTTGAGCGTTACTGGTCGGTATTGAAAACACCATCATTCCTTTTCCACGCAACTTTGTGTCTGATGGCGATGGCGGTCATTCTTGCTTACGTTACCTCTGCACCTGTTGTGCTGATGGAAAACCTAGGTTTGACGATGAATGAGTTTACGTTCTGGTTTGGTATCAACGCGGTTATCAACATCACGGCTGCATTCACGGCACCGAAGTTCATGGACCGTTTTGGTACTTACAAAGCATTGGTTGTCGGTATTTCAACGCTTGGCTTAGCGGGTGTGGTTATGTTGGTGCTTGCTGAGCATGCTAGCGCGATCGCATTCATGCTGCCGATTTTCCTATCTTCAGTTGGCTTCGCTTGGATTCTTGGTGCCGCAGCCGGTAAGGCACTTGAACCTTTTGGTGACCGTGCGGGTACCGCAGCTGCGTTGCTTGGCTTGTTCCAAATGAGCGGTTCTGGACTGCTTGTTGGTACGATGCAACGTCTTGATTTAACGTCTCAAGTGATGATTGCGCTGCAAATGTTCCTTATTGTTCCTGCCTTGTTAGTGCTTGCGAGCAAAGCGGGTAAGTCGTGGCACACGACGTTTGCTAAGGCATAAGTCTCAAGGGTGACAAAATATACAAATGGCGGTTTGCGAAACGTTAAAACATGGTATATTTGTCACTCATTGAAACGTTAGTCCCCAACGGAAAATACTGTAATGTCATTAACAACCTACGAAATGGCGCGCATCTTAGAACAAATGGAAGATGCACCTGAAAAGGTCATGTTTGGTAAATTGCTTAAAGAGCTAGGAAACCAAAGTGAAGAGCGTATTCGCAGTGCGGCAAAACAAGTTCCAATTGATACTTTGCGAGATATCATTTACCAATTTCAACGCGTGGTTGAATCTCGTAAAGGTGAACAAGTTCAGCTACTAGCAAAAGAGCTAGCCGAGCAAGGTATTTCTGCTGAAGAATTACAAGCTTTTCTGAGCAAGTAGTTTTTCACCAGTTAAAAAGAAACCACTCATTTGAGTGGTTTTTTGCGTTTTGGGATTGTGTAAATTTAGACTCTGTTGAAAAGAGGTTTAACTTCTAAACTGCGCTTTCAAGATTCTATCCAATGAAAATGGTCCAGCGCCCCATACAACGACGATAAGAATCATTAATCCCCAAAGCTGATGATCGTAGAAGCCTTGCGCCCACAATACAGGGTATGACACGACGGCCATGATATTGAAAACGAACAGTACTGCAGCCATAGGTCGTGTTAATAAACCAAGAGCTAAGAACACCGGTAGAATCAATTCAGCGGCAGTCCCCATATAGGCCGCTAACTCCCAAGGTAACAGTGGGACTTGGTATTCCAACTCAAACAAGTAAAGGGTGCTATCCCAAGTTGCTATCTTGGTGAGCCCAGAGTTAAAGAAGACCCACGCCACCCATAGGCGGCAAAACAGAAGTAGGACAGGAACAAAAAGTGCCTGTGATTTCTCAATCAAATTGTCGTATTGAGCCATCATGTTCGTGACTGTGTTGTTATCCATATTATGTCTCCAATTCGGCATCGATTGAAAAACCTGAGATGACATTAAGCGCTATGACAGTATTCAGGTGTTGTAGTAGTGAAGGGTCAATTTCAGCGAGCGCTTGACCCGATTGCAATTCGGTTAATAGTTGGTGGCATTCTTCTGTCAAGCAATGACTCTCAACCCGTGAATTCTCAGCTCGGATTAACACCCCAAATTCAGGTTGGTTGATGTCTAACCCGTCGAGTTGTTGCTGATAGATGGCTTGCTCAAGTGCGATCATCGTATAGCTAGAATTGACTAACGTTATTGAACCCTTGAGATGAAAGACTAAAGCGCCTTGCTTCTCTTGTGGCACATCAGCTAAACAAGAAAGGGGGCGTTGGTCGACATGTGATTCTGAAACACATCTTACTAAGCTATCTTTTTGCCATTCATACAAAGCCACTTCAGCGAGATAAGGTGCAGCCTCAATAACGGCAGGAAAGGCTTGGATAGTCTGTTCAAAATGTTCCCCATAACCGCTGACATCACCAGAGGTTGATGGATAACTCAAGACATGTTGACGAGCCATCTGTTGGAAGCACTCTTCACCAACCAGCATTTCAGTGAGTGGATAGGTTGCTGCCAGTACTTCGCTCAAGCTAATCACAAAGTTATCACGGTAAATCTGGATTCGCTGTTCATCAGTAAAATGGTCGCTCACTATGTCGCAATGCTCACCATTGTTTTGATAGCGTAATGCGTTCGCAAACTCTGATTGAACATCTGCTAGGGAGTGGCTCATGATGCGCGACTCCTTTGGTTGAACTTGTCGTGTTGATACAAGACATCACTGGCTTTGGTTGCTTCAGCCAATAAGACTTGTGGTTCTGGGATATCTAGATCCCACTCAATCAAGGTATGGCGCAAACCATGTTGTGCTATCCAGTCAGTGTAGAGTTGCCACACTTCATCACAGACAGGTTTACTGTGGGTGTCTATCCAGATCTCACCTTGTTCAAGCTTCTTTTTGGTAAAACCTGCCAAGTGAATTTCTTCCACCTTGTCCGCAGGAATTCCGCTTAAGTATTCTTCACAGCTGAAGCCATGATTAAAAGATGAGACAAAAATATTATTGAAATCGAGTAATAGTCGACACTCGGTGCGCTTCTGTACCTCGGCCAAAAATTCCCACTCTGGGATCGTTGAATGCTTGAAAGCAAGGTAGCTCGATGGGTTCTCAATCAGCATAGAGCGTTGCAGGCTGTCTTGCACCTCGATGACATTGCGGCAAAAGACTTCTAACGCCTCTTCGGTATAAGGCAGCGGCAGCAAGTCATTGAAGTAATGACCGCCGGTCTGACTCCAGCTGAGATGGTCAGAAACCAAGAAGGGTTCGATATCATCAATGAGTTCTTTTAACTGTACGAGATGATGTTGATTGATGCGATCAACAGAACCTAGCGACAATCCAACACCGTGACAGCTGATGTTGTGTGCACTACGAATCTCTCTCAGTTGTTGGCGTTGCGGTGATTGAGCTAAAAAGTAGTTCTCGCTGTGCACCTCTAACCAACTCACTAAAGCTAGGTTTTGGCTAAAGAAGTCCAAGTGCGGTGCTCTAAGACCAATCCCTGCGTTGGGGTGAAGAGTTTGAGTCACAACGATTCTCCTAATCGGAAGTGGAGGTGAGCTGAATGTCAGCTCACCATACTTAGTGCGTCAATTACGATGATTGAGTACTACCACCCGCTAATTTGCCACATAGCCCTTTAGGAACGACCACGAATGCATCTGATTGGTTGTCTTCTTTTGCTGTACCCGCACATGAGCTTGTTTTGGTTGCACAATCATTTTGGCCAGCTTTTGCCACGCCGTAGCATTTTTCTTTTGCTGCTGCTTCCGCAGGTGCTGATGTAAGAACTGCACCGCCAAACGCGAGTACACTTGTGATTGCAGCTGTAACAGCAAGATTAGAATTTTTCATAGTCATTCCCTCTAGACTTAATATTATTTATACATCGCAGGTTAATGAGTTGTTAACTTGCTTACTAAAAAGGATAGGAATAACTAGGAAATAATTTCACAGCATTATAAAAAATATCAATATTAGTGATGTTTTAGCGTTTAAGTTGTTGAATTTATGATGTTAAATTTTGATTGTTTTTTCTTCTTATTATCCTAAACGCAGCCTAGTGTTTAGGTTATAATCAACTTTTATGTATAAATACCCAGTAGTGAGCATATCCAATGATAGATCCTTCGCTTTTACTCGATGGCCTAAACGATAAACAACGTGAGGCGGTCGCGGCACCTTTAGAAAACCTACTTATTCTGGCAGGTGCAGGCAGTGGTAAAACGCGAGTATTGGTGCATCGTATCGCTTGGCTGCAAAGTGTAGAGCAAGCATCACCGTTCTCTATTATGTCGGTTACCTTCACCAACAAAGCGGCAGCAGAGATGCGTGGTCGTATTGAAGAGCTGATGATGGGCAGCTCGTCAGGCATGTGGAACGGCACCTTCCATGGTATCTGTCACCGCATCCTTCGTGCTCACTACCTAGATGCAAAACTGCCAGAAGATTTCCAGATCATTGATTCAGATGATCAGGTTCGTTTGCTACGCCGCTTAATCAAGGCGCAAAACCTTGATGAAAAACAGTGGCCTGCCAAGCAAGCTTCTTGGTGGATAAATGGCAAGAAAGACGAGGGACTACGCCCAAGTCACATTGACGCCTACCATGATCCAATAACTCAAACGTGGTTAAAGATCTACTCTGCTTATCAAGAGGCATGTGACCGTGCTGGCTTGGTCGATTTTGCAGAAATTTTATTAAGATCACATGAACTGCTGCGCGATAAGAAACACATTCGTGAGCATTACCAAGCTCGCTTTAAGCATATTCTTGTCGACGAATTTCAAGATACCAACAACATCCAATACGCTTGGCTACGTATGATGGCAGGCCCAGATTGTCGCGTGATGATCGTGGGTGATGATGACCAATCTATTTATGGCTGGCGTGGCGCGAAAATCGAAAACATTCAGAAGTTCTTGGACGAATTCCCAGGAGCGTCAACGGTTCGACTCGAACAAAATTACCGTTCAACCAAAACCATTCTTCAGGCGTCGAACGAGCTTATCTCGAACAACACCGAACGTATGGGTAAAGAATTGTGGACCGATGGCAACGATGGCGAGCCAATCTCTGTTTACTCGGCTTATAACGAGTTAGATGAAGCGCGTTTCACGGTTAGCAAAATCAAAGAGTGGCAAGAGAAAGGCGGTGCGCTAGAAGATACCGCGATGCTTTATCGTAATAACGCCCAATCTCGTGTTCTGGAAGAAGCGCTTATCCAAGGTGGTCTGCCTTACCGCATCTACGGGGGCATGCGATTCTTCGAGCGTCAGGAAATCAGAGATGCCTTGAGCTACCTGCGCTTAATGAGTAACCGCAGCAACGATGCGGCATTTGAACGTGTCGTCAATACACCCACTCGTGGATTAGGGGATAAAACCTTAGAAACGATTCGCCTTGCGGCGCGTGATCGTGGGGCAACCATGTGGGAAGCCAGTGTTGCTTTGATAGAAGAGCAAGTGCTACCCGGTCGTGCTGCGGGTGCATTGAGCCGCTTTATCGAGCTTATCAATGCACTTGAAGATGACACCATTGAACTGAGACTTCATGAGCAAACCGACCACGTGATTAAATCGTCTGGCTTGTTTGCGATGTACGAGCAAGAGAAAGGCGAGAAGTCGAAGGCACGTATTGAGAACTTGGAAGAATTGGTAACGGCAACGCGTCAGTTTGAAAAACCAGAAGAAGCAGATGAAATGAGCATGCTAACGGCGTTCTTAACTCATGCGGCTTTGGAAGCGGGTGAAGGTCAGGCTGATGAGTTTGATGATGCGGTTCAGTTAATGACTCTGCACAGTGCCAAAGGCCTGGAGTTCCCGATGGTATTTATGGTGGGTGTAGAAGAAGGTATGTTCCCAAGCCAGATGTCGGCAGAAGAAGCGGGGCGTTTAGAAGAAGAGCGTCGTTTGTGTTACGTAGGCATGACTCGTGCGATGGAGAAGCTTTACATCACATACGCTGAGATGCGTCGCTTGTACGGTCAGGACAAATACCACAAACCATCACGCTTTATTCGTGAACTACCAGAGACATGTCTGGATGAAGTTCGTATGAAAGCACAAGTGAGCCGTCCTGCAAGCAGTGGCCGTTTTAGCCAAACAGCTGTGAAAGAGAACTTCAATGAAACGGGCTTTAGCTTAGGTTCTCGCGTGAAGCATCCTAAGTTTGGTGAAGGCACCATCATTAACTTCGAAGGAAGTGGTCCACAGAGTCGAGTTCAAGTCGCGTTTAACGGTGAAGGCATCAAGTGGTTAGTAACGGCTTACGCTCGTTTAGAACAGCTTTAATCTGCTACTTTAGAAACTAACAACCATTCATGATAAAAAAGAGCAGCCGATGGCTGCTCTTTTTTATTGCTCTGTACCGTCCTAATTTAGGTTAATACAAGCTGAAGACATTTCTGCTTATAAGCGAGACCTACAGTGCTGCAAGTGCTGCTTCGTAGTTTGGTTCTTCAGTGATCTCTGCAACCAACTCGCTGTGAGTTACCACACCGTTTTCATCAACACATACAACCGCACGTGTTGTTAGGCTTGCTAGTGGGCCCTCAGCAATCGCCACGCCGTAGTCTGATGCGAACGCTGGAGAACGGAAAGTCGAAGCGTGTTGAACGCCTTCAATGCCTTCTAGTTCGCAGAAGCGACCAGCAGCAAACGGCAAGTCAGCAGAAACACAAACAACAACCGTGTTCTCAAGCTCTGCTGCTTTGGCATTGAACGTACGTACGCTTGTTGCACAAGTCGCAGTATCAATACTTGGGAAGATGTTTAGAACCACTTTCTTGCCTTCAAGAGAAGCAAGAGTCAGCTCAGAAAGATCGCCAGCAGTCAGTGCAAAGCTTGGTGACTTCTCACCCGTTTGTGGGAATGTGCCAGTTAGAGGTACAGCAGCGCCTTTGAAGGTAACGTGTGACATGAATTATCCTTAGTTTAATTATGGTTATGAAACTAGTTGAGCCTAGTGTGGCTTACATTACTCTGAAGTGATCAAGAAGTGAATGCTTTAAATGTCAGAAATATAATTAGACGTATTCGATTTTCGGTAGGTAGGTGAAACGGAAAGGTTAGTTGGAAGTAATTGATTGAGATATAGATAAAGAAAAACCCCGAGAGCTTGCGCTCATCGGGGTCTATAGTCTTACTCGCAGCAATCCGGCTACTAAGTGTGCTCCATGCATCAAATCCATGATAGTGTGCTGTTATCCTTCAGCGTATTCCTTTCGTCGCCTTCCTAGCGGTGTCCTTGATCTTATCCTGATCTGCCAACAATCCTCGTTAGCGCGCGTCACTTGTTCCTTGAGCGGTGTCCTTTACATCATCCTGATGTTCAGTCCTTTCCTCGTCCAGAGGTGTCCATTGTCTTTCCTTAGTAGCAACCATCCTAGTTACTATTGCGTCCATTCAATGTCCATTTCGCTATCCATGCCGATTATTCATCCTGAGTAATCGAATCTTCATCCTGAAGATAACCAAGTCCTTGGCGTTTCCTGTTCCGTGTCAGCATCCTTCCGACACCGTTAATACTACCGATTCTTGATTTATCAGCAATGGTGCAATAAGTGAATTTCTGTATAATTATTTGAATGATAAATGTACGTATCGTTTTGTTTCAATGGTTTATGGTGTGTTGGTGTTTAATTTATCAGTTAAATATCGATATTTACTCACTACCTTGTGAGAGATCTCGCACAAGGCAGTGAGTAAAAAGGGAGGGTTATTCCCTATTGGCCGATAGCAGTACCTTCACGGCGAGGGTCAGCAGCTCCTTCTAAGCCGTCTTTTGTAAGACGAATAGCGTGCAAACCAGAGTTCAGATCGCGAACGTTTACTTCAAACCCCATCTTTTCTAGCTCAGGTTTGAAGTTTTCCGCCGATGTTCCTTTTTCCAGATCTAAGGTGCCGAAGCGGTTTAAGAAATGCGGTTGGTTGATTGCTTGCTGAATATCCATGTCCCATTGGGTATGAGCAATGATCGCTTGCGCCACATAACCTATGATACGACTTCCGCCCGGAGAACCGATCGCCATGTAAGGTTTATCATCTTGCATGATGATGGTCGGTGCCATCGAAGAGCGCGGACGCTTACCCGGTTCAAGGCGGTTAGCTATAGGCTTACCATCGTTGTGGGTCTTGAATGAAAAGTCCGTGAGTTCGTTATTGAGCAGGAAGCCTCTCACCATTAAACGTGAGCCAAAGGCATTCTCAATGGTGGTAGTCATCGACACGACGTTACCATCGCTATCGACAATATTGAAGTGGCTGGTGGACGGTAATTCAATCGAAACATCTTGGCTGCGCAGCATAGCGTGCTCCCACGGTGGGGTGCCCGATGGTGCGCTTTCTAATGCCTTACCAGAAGTAATTAACTGGGCACGTTCCTGCAAGTAGTCAGTATTCACTAACCCTTGGGCTGGCATTGGCACGTAATCTTGATCTGCCATGTACATACCACGGTCTGCAAAGGCTAGGCGAGAAGCGTCCGCTAACACTTGCCAAGATTTCGCATCGTTTGGTCCCCATGATTTAAGATCAAACTGTTCGGTCATCGCGAGAATTTGTCCAACCGTCAATGCACCTGAACTGGGTGGCCCCATTCCACATACTTGATAGCTCTCATAAGCAGAACAAACTGGCTCGCGTTGCTTGATTGAGTAGGCGTCGAAGTCTTTTTGTGCCAGTACGCCCGGGTTACCTTTCGCGGTTTGGACGGTATTGATGATATCCGCAGAGATCTCACCCTGGTAGAAGGCCTTGGCACCGTTCTTCGAGATCGCTTTTAACGTTGCTGCGTATTCTGGGTTTTTAAGTAAGGTGCCTGCTGTTTTCGGACTACCATCGGTATTGAAGAAGTAGGCTTTGGTGGTGGTAAAGCGGCTCAGTCGTTCTTGGTCATTTTTAATCAAGGTCGCTAAACGTGGGCTGATAGTGAAACCTTCTTCAGCCAGTTGAGCAATTGGCTTGATCAGAGATGCCCACTCTAACTTGCCGTATTTCTGGTGGGTATCCCACAGCAGCTGTACGGTGCCCGGGGTGGCAACAGAACGACCACCAACCACGGCATCATAAAATTTAAGTGGTTGGCCATTTTCATCTTGGAACAGGCGTGGTGTTGCATCAAGTGGTGCAGTTTCACGACCATCGTAGGTTTTGAGTTGCTTGTCCTTGCCATCAAAATAAACAAGGAACGCACCACCACCAATACCTGATGACTGAGGTTCTACCAAGCCAAGCATAAGCTGTACCGCTACCATGGCATCAATCGCGTTACCACTACGAGCAAGTACATCAGCGCCGGCTTGTGCTGCGAGAGGGTTGGCCGCGGTGACCATCCAATCATTGGCTTTAACGAGTTGTTTGGTTTCTAAACCACTACTTTGTTCGGGTGCGACGGAATCGGCAGCTTGATTTGCCCAACTGACGTGAGAGGCAAAAAGTAGGGTAGAAGTGGCGAGGGTTGTTAGTTTTGTTTTCCACTGCATGATCTTCTCCTTTTAATATGCAGAGCTAGATTGGCAGTGGAAAGATGAGATAGCCAGAGTGTTGTTAACGAATTGTAATCTTGATTCGAATTTAAGCGATTAAACCGGATAGCGACTGCCAAAGAATACTCAGGCCAATCAGGCTGAACACCACGCCACATAAGCCATCGATGTATACCGTTGCTTCGCTGAGTTTTTTTTGTAGAGCCTTAGTCGAAAGCATCCACGCCAGTAGTGAGAACCAAAATAGAGACAGACCAAACAGGATGATCAGGGCAAAGCCTTTACCCGACAGAGACATGTCGGCAGGGACTAGGCTCGACATCAAGCTGATAAAGAACACCAAAGCCTTTGGGTTGAGAATATTGGTCGCAAACCCTTTCGAAAATGCCTGACGCTTGTTGGTCAGAATCAGATCTTTAGAATTAATGCTATCGGCATCATTGTCGTGGTTCTGAATGATTTGCCAGGTTGCTTTAAGTGCGCCATAGCCTAAGTACAGTAAGTAGCTACCGCCGGCCAATTGGATAATGGCAAAGATGGTTGGCTGCTGGTGGACTAGGTAACTGATTCCCGTCAGGCTCAGCAATGAATGCAGCAAGATCCCGCAAGACAGACCTAAAGCAATGTACAAGCCTGTTTGGCGTCCGTGACGCGTCGCATTTTGCACGACTAACGCAAAATCAGGGCCGGGGCTCATCAAAGCGATGAAGTGGATAGAGGCTAGGGTGATCAGTATAGTGACTTCGTTCATCGTCAGTTCTCAATAACGTTGCCGCTATTTTTAAATAAGTAATCGTATTGAGCGTAGCTTACCGTGATTTGAAATCGAGCAATTGTAAATTATCAACACTTAGTTGATTTGTGACGGTGGTACGCCGAATGTGGTTTTGAAAGCCTTAGAGAAGTGTGCTTGATCATAGAAGCCAACTTGGTGCGCGACTTTGGTACCACATATCCCAGACTTAATCAGACGCATGCTCTGCTCCATACGTAAACGGCTCAGCCATGCATAAGGCGTAATGCCCATTCTGTTTTTAAAATGGCGTTGGAATTGAGTCGTGGTTAAACCACACAACTCAGACAATTGTTCTAATCGCACTGGTTGATCCAAATTCGCCATTAAATAGTCTTTTAGCGTATCAATCGATTGATTACCCAGTTTGATGTCACTTTTCGATCCAAATTTCGCATAACGATCGACAATCGTCGAGAAGCCTTCGAAAGGTAAGCAATCTTGAGCAAGTTGGCTGATGTTTTGATTGATAAGCAACCCGTGCAGGTTACACAATTGTAAAAAAGTCGCTTGATCGGAGAGGATCAACTCAGAAAAGCTTAAAGCGTGACCATTTTCTCTGTGATCGGCAAGATCGCCCAGCCATTGCGGCGAGACAGCAAATACACTGACTTGATAACCCGAATCGAGTTTGGAGTGCCCATCATGCAGCTCATCGGGTGGCATGATAACAACTTGGCCAGCACCAACATTATGGCTCGTCCCTTTATAGACGAATTTCTGCTGTCCTTGGGTAATTAAGCCAATGTGAAAGTCCAAATGATAGTGGCGCTGAAAAGCAAACTCTTGGTATTGAGCTTGGATCAGGCTGATATCTTCTGTTGGTGTTGAGTAATAGTGGACTTTATCCATGGTACAAAAAAGCTTGGTCAAATAGTCATCAATTCAACCAAGCTTATCTTCGTATTCAGGGATTGTCTTGTAAAAAACGATCAGTGTTACTGCTTAGCGCGTTTGTTCTTTCTGTTGTTACGTAGACCGTCAAAGCTGAATATTACCAAAGCTCCCCAAATAAAGGCGAAGGTAATCGCTTTGTCACTGGTAAACGCTTCGCCATAAATCAGCACCGCTAACAAGAACATTAAGCTCGGTCCAATGTACTGGAAGAAGCCGAGGGTCGATAACTTTAAGCGTGTTGCAGCGCCAGTAAAACACAGCAGTGGAATGGTGGTAATAACACCAGCAGCAACCAGTAATAGATTGAGTTGCATCGGGTTCATTGAGAAGTCTGAGGTTGGGCTATCAGCAATAAACAGTAGATACGTTGCTGCGAGAGGCAACATAACCAGAGTCTCAATGAACAAACCGGTTTGTGCTTCCAAGCTCACTTTCTTACGCAGTAAGCCATAAAAACCGAAGCTAAAGGCTAGGGCAATGGCTACGATCGGCACTGAACCGAAGGCAACTAATTGGATTAATACGCCAATCGCAGCAAGAGCCACTGCAAACCATTGCAGCTTACGTAAGCGTTCGCCGAGGAAGAGCATCCCGAGCAACACGTTAATCAGTGGGTTGATGTAATACCCCAAACTTGCATCGAGCATGTGATTGGAGTTGACCGCCCAAATAAAGATCAGCCAGTTAGCGCCTACCAAAATAGACGTCGCCACCAAATAGAGCATTTTTGGCTTCGAGGTCAGGGTGTCACGGACTTTACGCCAGCTGCGGCCAATGTGTAGTAAGAAAGCGAGTAAGAAAAAAGACCATACTACACGGTGGCTAAGGATCTCTAACGGGGAAACATCACTTAACGATTTGAAATATATAGGGGCGATCCCCCACATTGTGTAGGCACCTACAGCAAGCAAAATTCCTTGGCGCGTACGTTGTTGTTCTTCTGGAGTCATGCATCTTTCTCTAGCACTGAGTGCTTATTAATAAGATTTATAAGAGAGTTGGTCAGTATAGGAGCGATAACCCTTTTCACCTAACAATTTGCGGTTTAATTCGCCAGCGTTCCCCTCTACAATGTGCGACTTGCTTGCCGAAGATGCTTGCTGATTTCATACCTCGATTAGGAACCATAATGACCGCCACTCTGATTGCTGAGCAAATACCAACTCCCGCGAATGATGCGCAAACCATCTTGCAAGATGTGTTCGGCTATCAAAGCTTTCGCGATGGTCAGCAAGAGGTCATTGATTTGGCCGTTGAGGGCAAAGACAGCTTGGTGATTATGCCAACTGGTGGCGGTAAATCTCTGTGTTACCAAATCCCGGCTTTGGTTCGTGAAGGGCTAACTCTGGTTATCTCACCGCTGATTTCGTTGATGAAAGACCAGGTTGATCAGCTGAAAGCTAACGGCGTCGCGGCAGAGTGCATTAACTCGTCAATGCCGCGTGAGAATCTGATCTCGGTCTTTAATCGTATGAACTCAGGTCAGCTGAAAATGGTGTATGTCTCGCCAGAGCGCGTGTTGATGCGTGACTTTATCGAGCGTCTACAAGGCTTACCGCTTTCGATGATTGCGGTCGATGAAGCGCACTGTATCTCTCAATGGGGACATGATTTCCGACCTGAATATGCTTCGCTAGGCCAGCTTAAGCAATATTTCCCTCATGTGCCTTACATGGCGCTTACAGCAACCGCTGATGATGCGACGCGCAAAGATATTATCTCGCGTTTGCAGCTGGTGGATCCGCACACTTACTTAGGCAGCTTCGATCGTCCTAATATTCGCTACAACTTAGTTGAGAAACACAAGCCGGTGTCTCAGGTGGTTCGCTACCTAGAAACACAGAAAGGCAATTGCGGCATCATCTACTGTGGTAGCCGTAAGAAAGTGGAGATGGTGACCGAGAAGCTGTGCAATAACGGTATTCGCGCCGCGGGTTACCATGCTGGCATGGACACCGACGAACGTGCTTACGTTCAAGAAGCTTTCCAACGTGATGATATTCAGATCGTTGTGGCGACCGTGGCCTTCGGTATGGGCATCAACAAACCCAATGTACGCTTTGTGGTTCACTTTGATATCCCACGCAACATCGAATCTTACTATCAAGAGACAGGCCGTGCTGGTCGTGATGGCTTGCCTGCTGAAGCTATGATGTTGTTTGACCCTGCTGATATGGGTTGGCTGCGTCGTATGCTGGATGAGAAAGAAGAAGGCCCGCAAAAACAAGTTGAGATGCACAAGCTGAACGCGATGAGTGCCTTTGCCGAAGCGCAAACGTGTCGTCGTCAGGTTCTGCTTAATTACTTTGGCGAGTATCGCGAGAAGCAATGCGGCAACTGCGATATCTGCCTAGATCCACCAAAACACTTTGATGCGACCCAAGAGGCACAGAAGGCGTTGTCTTGTGTGTATCGAGTGAATCAGTCGTTTGGTATGGGCTACGTGGTCGAGGTGATGCGCGGTATGCAGAATATCCGTGTGCGCGATAATGGTCACGATAAGCTGTCTACTTACGGTATCGGCCGCGACCATAGCCACGATTACTGGATCAGTATCTTCCGTCAGCTGATTCACAAAGGTTTGTTGTTCCAAAACATCACTCGTAACTCAACATTACAGTTAACAGAAGAAGCCCGCCCGTTACTGCGTGGTGAGATGTCTTTGGAGTTGGCTGTGCCTCGTTTAGATACCGCAGTTCGTAATGCTAAGTCCGATAAACTCAGCAGCAAGAACTACGATAAGAAGCTGTTTGCCAAACTGCGTAAGCTACGTAAATCGATCGCTGATGAAGATGGTTTGCCACCTTATGTGGTATTCAGTGATGCGACTCTGATTGATATGGCCGAAATCCTACCCACATCTTATGGCGAGATGCTGGCAGTCAATGGTGTTGGTCAACGCAAACTCGATAAGTACGCTGATCCATTCTTAGATTTGATTCAAGAACACATCACCACACACGGTTAATTGGCTAATTGCTAGTTTTCAGAAGCGTTTAGCTATAAAACGATTAGCTCATAGAAAAGAATAAGGTTGATAGGGACATGACAACACCAACAGAATTTGGCTTAAGAGAGTATTTGGCTGAGGAAGGGCGTTTATTGATTACGTCTCCAAGTTTTGATTTTGATTCTTACGAAGTGTTAGGTGAAAAGCTAGTGGCATTGTTGTCTGCTTCTGTGGTGGAAAAGCAGTGGGACGCTGACATGCACTCTTGGTTGATCGATTTTGAAGATTGTCGGATGTTCTTAAAGTCTGAGCATTACAGTGAATCAATTTGGTTTGAGTCGTTAAACGCTGAAGAGAGCCGAGAAGAGTTTGATTATTTAGCGACGCTTTTCAAGCGCGGCTTCTAACTTCAAGCGTGGTTTCTAACGTTTAGCATAGCTTCTAAAAATAGAGCTTCTAACGTCATTCACCAATAAAAGTGAGGATAAACGTTTGCGTTTGTTCTCACCATTGCAGCCAATATTGATTAATGTATAATCGCCCGCCGCTCAATAGAGCAAATTATAGAAACATTTTTAATTCACATTATTGGTAAGAGCTTTCTTGGATTATTCGAAGAAATGACTCGATTTGGGTTCCCTCACCCCCAAACCAAACTAAAAAGGTACAGCATGAGTAACTTTACCCCTGCGCAACAGCGCAAAGCCCTAGCACTATTAGTTTTGTTCCATTTGATCATTATTGCATCAAGCAATTATTTGGTTCAGCTCCCTTTTACCGTCTTCGGTATGCACACCACTTGGGGTGCTTTCACTTTCCCGTTTATCTTCCTAGCGACCGATCTCACAGTACGCATTTTTGGCGCGCAGCTTGCTCGTAAAATCATTTTCTTAGTGATGTTGCCTGCACTGGCCGTTTCTTATTTATTGTCTGTGGTGTTTTTTGAAGGTTCATTCCAAGGCTTTAGCCAACTCGGTGAGTTCAACTTGTTTGTTGCACGTATCGCAGCAGCGAGCTTCATGGCTTATTTGTTGGGGCAGATCTTGGATGTGCATGTTTTCAACCGTCTACGTCAGCTTAAGCAGTGGTGGGTCGCCCCAACATGTTCAACGCTATTTGGTAATGCTCTCGATACCATTGCGTTTTTTGCGATTGCTTTCTACCAAAGCCCAGATCCATTTATGGCTGAGCACTGGACTGAGATTGCCTTAGTTGATTATGGATTCAAACTTATCATTAGTTTAGGTCTGTTCGTGCCTATGTATGGTGTACTTCTTAATTACATTGTTAGAAAGCTAACCGCTGTGAATCCTGATTTTAAAGCGACAGGCGTTAACGCTTAAGTTTGATATTTGTAACGCAAAGCATTGATACTGCGATAAGAAAAAGCCCAAGTTAGTAGACTAACTTGGGCTTTTTTAATTTCTAGCGTCAGATACTAATATCAGAGGCATTCAATATTCAGTGGCCAGCCAATATCAGTTTGTCTATTCGACTCGATCTCTAGCTCTGCAGCAGTAAGCGGGTTGTTTGCTAGCCATTGCTTAGAAAGCGTCAAGGTCAGGTTATTATCATCAGTTGTCAGCTTGAACTCAGGTTCTAGCTCTGGATTGCGACGGTGGGTCAACAAAATAGCTAAACGCAGAATTCGTAAAATACGCTTGCTGCTGGTGCCTGAGATTGCATGTTGCTCTGGCAATGAAGTTAACTGCTCGCGGTAACGACGTGTTAATTCACCCAAGTAGTATTTTTGTGCTCGGGTAAAACCTGGCAAGTCTAGATTTTGCAGTAGGTAAGCACTGTGCTCGCCGCCTTTTTTGAAATCGATCGTTAAACCAATCTCATGAAGCTTGGCCGCGGTTTGCAATAAAACGCTGGCTTGAGGTTCTGATACCCAAGCTTCATCGCCCGCTTGATCTAACAGAGTTTGTGCGACTGCGGCTACTTGTTCACCGTAGCTTACGTCCATTTGATAGCGTGATTGCACGCTCTTGATGGTACGTGCACGGATATCTTCTTGGCGTAGCTCATCAACCATTTCGTAGGCTAAACCTTCACGGAGTGCGCCGCCTGCGAGTGTCATTGAATCTATTTCAAGCAGCTCAAAAATAGCGATAAGAATAGAAAGACCACTTGGGAACACTAGTGCGCGCTCAAGGGTTAAGCCTTCAATCTCAAGCTCTTCTAAGCGCTCTGTAATCATGGCTTGTTTTTGTAGACGCTTGAGTTTGGCATGAGTAATGACTTCATCCATGCCTTGCGCCAACATGATTTCTTGCAGTGCTTGAACGGTACCACTGGCACCAACACACACATCCCATCCGATATCAGTGTAGCTATCTAGGATAGGAGCCAACGTAGACTTAGCCGCTTCAATGGCATTGTTGAAGTTGGTTGCGGTTAATTGGCGATCTTTAAAGTGGCGTTCAAGCCAAGTAACACAACCCATCTTTAGGCTAGTTAAGGCTTTGGCTGAGAAACCTTCACCGATGATCATCTCGGTACTTGCACCACCAATATCAACCACTAGTCGGCGGCCGCTGCCACCAGAAGTGTGTGCTACGCCTTTATAGATAGTCGCAGCTTCTTCTTCTCCAGAGATAACATTGATGTCGTAACCAAGGATCTGGTTCGCTTTCGCGAGAAATATATCCACATTGATAGCGGTACGTAGGGTCGCTGTACCAACAATGCGGATATTTTCTTTCGGAATATCTTGCAGTCGCTCTGCAAAGAGACTCAAACAGTCCCAACCGCGCTGCATGGCTTCAGAACTAAGCGCATTATTTTCATCTAAGCCTGCAGCTAAACGAACTTTGCGCTTAATTTTAGCCATGGTTTGTACGCTGCCATCGATATGACGCACAACGAGCATATGAAAACTGTTCGACCCGAGGTCGATTGCAGCATAAAGCGGTGGTGACACTGTCTGACTCATAAGCGACTAAGCTTCCTTGTTATGACGCGGTTGGCGTGGGCGACGGTTCTGGTTTGGTTTACGGTTACCGTTGCGTGGGCCATTGTTGTTTGAGCGGCGTTGTTGCGGGTTACGTGTACGTAAGCGCATCGGTGCTGGCAGATCTTCCAGTAGTGCAGAAGCATCGTAGTCAGACATTGGGATAGCGTGCTCAATGTATTCTTCGATTGGTGGCAAGTTGATTGCGTAATCTTCACAAGCAAAGCTGATCGAGTGACCGCTTTCACCAGCACGACCTGTACGGCCGATACGGTGAACGTAATCTTCACAATCGTCAGGTAGGTCAAAGTTGAATACGTGTGTTACTTGAGGGATGTGTAGGCCACGAGCTGCAACATCCGTTGCGACAAGCAGGTCAACATCACCTTTAGTGAATTGCTCAAGAATCTTTTCACGTTTCTTCTGAGGAACATCGCCAGTTAGTAGGCCAACACGGTGACCATCTGCAGCCAAGTGGCCCCAAACTGATTCACACTTGTGCTTAGTGTTAGCGAAGATGATTGCACGATCGGGCCATTCTTCTTCGATTAACGTTTGTAGAAGAGCCATCTTATGTTCGTTAGAAGGGTAGAACAGCTCTTCTTGAATGCGGTGACCTGTTTTACGCTCTGGCTCAACAACCACGTGTTCTGGGTTGTGCATGTGTTCGAACGCTAGCTCTTGTACGCGGTAAGACAATGTCGCAGAGAACAGCATGTTCAGACGATCTTTTGGCTCAGGCATACGGCGGAACAAGAAGCGAATGTCTTTGATGAAGCCAAGATCGAACATGCGATCAGCTTCGTCAAGAACAACTGCTTGAATGTGGTTAAGGTTAAATACCTTCTGCTTGTAGAAATCGATGATACGGCCAGTAGTACCAATTAAGATATCTGCGCCTTCTTCGATCTTACCTAGTTGCTTGTCGTAGCTTTCGCCACCGTAAGCGAGTGCTGCTTTGATACCTGTGCTTTCAACCAGAGAGTCAGCATCGTTGTAGATCTGAATCGCAAGTTCACGCGTTGGTGCCATAATAATCGCACGTGGCTGGTTAGGCTTACGCCCTTCATGCTCAGGTGTTTTTAGCAGGTGGTTAAAAGTAGCAGTAAGAAACGCAAGCGTTTTACCAGTACCCGTTTGGGCCTGGCCTGCAATGTCTTGGCCGGTGAGCAGTACCGGGAGCGCCAAGGCTTGGATAGGGGTACAATAATCGAACCCTTTTTTCTCCAATCCTTCAATGACTTGAGGAAGTAAATCCAAGTCGGCGAACTTTTGCTCTGTGATATGCGTCTTTTTCATTGCTATAGAATATCAGCTTAAGCTTGCAATACGAAAGTAAATACATTCCAATAGGGCATCTATTTACTGGTTATCATCCAACCAGTTCTAAAAAATACATTGGAGTGGAAGATGAGTGATAAGATTTTGCAGCTAACTGATGACGGTTTTGATAACGATGTAATCAATGCTGCAGGCCCTGTTCTTGTTGATTTTTGGGCAGAATGGTGTGGTCCATGTAAAATGATTGCGCCGATTCTTGATGAAATCGCAAACGAGTACGAAGGTAAGCTCACAATCGGTAAATTAAATATCGACCAAAATGCAGGTACTCCACCAAAATTTGGTATTCGCGGTATTCCAACGCTACTTCTTTTCAAAGATGGTGGCGTAGCAGCAACTAAAGTTGGTGCATTGTCTAAAACTCAACTTAAAGAGTTCCTAGACGCTAACCTATAATCAGGTCAGCATTTGAAAAGAAACCGTGCAGTTAACAAATGCGCGGTTTTGTTTTTTCTAAGCTATGGACTAGTCTTAGTTTTAGTGCTAATTTATCGCACGTTAATTGAACAAATTCTCTTCTTGGTCGAGCCTGTGACCAAATCCTTCTTAACTTAAGAAAACAGACCCTATTTTGACTAAACAAACTTCCACCACTATGAATCTTACTGAACTGAAGAACAGACCTGTGTCTGAACTTGTTAAACTTAGCGAAAGCCTAGGTCTTGAAAATCAAGCTCGCTTAAGAAAACAAGACATTATCTTCTCCATCCTTAAAGCACACGCAAAAAGTGGTGAGGACATCTTTGGTGATGGTGTTCTAGAAATTCTTCAAGACGGTTTTGGCTTCCTACGTAGTGCAGACAGCTCATACCTTGCTGGTCCTGATGATATTTATGTATCACCGAGCCAGATTCGTCGTTTTAACCTTCGTACAGGTGACTCTATTGGCGGTAAAATCCGTCCACCTAAAGATGGCGAACGTTACTTTGCTCTGCTTAAAGTAAATACGGTTAACTACGATAAACCAGATAACGCTCGTAACAAGATTCTTTTCGAAAACCTTACTCCTCTTCACGCCAACGAACGTATGGTGATGGAAGCGGGTAATGGTGCAACTGAAGATATCACAGCTCGTATTCTTGACCTTGCTTCTCCAATTGGTAAAGGTCAGCGTGGTCTGATTGTTGCTCCGCCAAAAGCGGGTAAGACAATGCTTTTGCAAAATATTGCTCAAAGCATTGCTCGTAACCATCCTGAGTGTGAACTAATGGTTCTACTTATCGATGAGCGTCCAGAAGAAGTAACAGAAATGCAGCGCCTAGTTAAAGGCGAAGTAATCGCATCGACGTTTGATGAACCAGCATCTCGCCACGTACAAGTAGCAGAAATGGTAATCGAGAAGGCGAAGCGTCTTGTTGAACACAAGAAAGACGTGGTTATCCTACTGGATTCAATTACTCGTCTAGCTCGTGCTTACAACACTGTGATCCCTTCTTCAGGTAAAGTTCTTACTGGTGGTGTTGATGCGAATGCTCTACATCGTCCAAAGCGTTTCTTCGGTGCGGCACGTAACGTAGAAGAAGGCGGTAGCTTAACTATCATCGCAACAGCACTGGTTGATACTGGTTCTAAGATGGATGAAGTTATCTACGAAGAATTCAAAGGTACAGGTAACATGGAACTGCACCTTAACCGTAAGATTGCTGAAAAACGCGTATTCCCAGCGATTGACTTCAACCGCTCTGGTACTCGTCGTGAAGAGCTTCTTACCAAGAACGATGAACTACAGAAGATGTGGATCCTGCGTAAGATTGTTCACCCAATGGGCGAAATCGATGCAATGGAATTCCTTATCGATAAGCTAGCAATGACTAAAACGAACGATGAGTTCTTTGACGCAATGCGTCGTCAGTAATCTTGATTAGCTGATAGTTATTAAAAAGCGCTGCCTTCGGGTGGCGCTTTTTATTTGCATTTTGTCGCGGCAGCTTGCAGAATGAGCAAAAGTGTTACGAGGAAGTTAAAATGCAACATGGACTGTTGTCATCATTACTCCTGTCTACTTCACTGTTACTTTCACCGGTCGGCATGAGTTATGCCACTGAGATGTCTCCACTTACAGTAGAGTCTTGGCTTGAGAATGATCAAGTAAAACTGAAAACTGCTGAATTACTCGATCTAGTCGTGCGTGACGAGGTCAACTCACTACGCTTTGCGCTTGAGCGTCTGACATTTCCCCAGCAAGAGGTAGCTCGCTATCAACTCTTGAAGAAGCTCGAACAGCAAGAGATTGTACTTACCCCTAAGATGTCCATCTTCATTGAGCAACAGCTCGCTATCACGCCGACTTACCAAGTATTAGAACGTGGGGAGGGCTATGAATTTACGGTACCTGCTTTTAATTACCCTTCGATAGCAAATCGACTGATCAAACAATGGCACCAAGACCAAAAGACACTGGTGTTTGTATTGGATGCAGAGAAACAGGAGCTCAACCTTAATGAGTGGTTGTCAGGGCCTGAGTATCAAGTTCAAACGCGAGAAGCGCTACTAATTAGAGAGCTAGACAGTTTGTCTCCAGAAGCTGTTGATTACCTGACTAAGCAACTCACCGCATCTTCTATTGTTAGCTGGTTACCTTCTACTGAGGTGGTGGTTCGATTAGCGCAAGTGAGCGAAGACCCTGAGGTCTATAAGATTCTATGGCGAATGAAGGCCGATTATCATAGCCAAGCAGAGTTAGAGCGACTCGCTAAAACTAAACAAACGTTCGCGTTAGAACAGGTAATGGCAGCGACTAAGAATCCGCGCTTGAAAGATGAAGCGATTACTTTGCTCACCAAGGTCAACCCACTCTCAGAAGAGGTGAAGCAGTTCCTTATTTCTAGGATGGCGATTGCCGATGAAGCGCCATTAGTCGCTCGTGAATTAGCTAAACAAGGTCATACGCGATGGTTGCAAGATCTTGTGAATGATAACCCTCAGGTGAAAAGCTCTTTGATCGAGCAAGCATTGCCATAAAGTGGATTTTGTCTCTCAATAACCACACTAAAAAGGGGGATCTCAGCGTCACCCTTTTTGATATACTGAGCGCAGAATAATCAGCATGTAGAAGTCCTATGAGTTTTAAAGATTTACGTGATTTTATCGACCACCTTGAAAGTATTGGTCAGTTGAAACGCATTTCTCACCCTGTTGACCCAGACTATGAAATGACCGAGATTAGCGACCGTACTCTACGTGCTGGTGGCCCGGCTCTTTTATTTGAAAATCCCGTAGGCTATGACATGCCTATTTTGACCAATCTATTCGGTACACCTAACCGTGTTGCTATTGGTATGGGCCGTCAGGAAGTTAAAGAATTGCGTGAAGTGGGCAAGTTGCTTGCTTACTTAAAAGAACCTGAGCCACCAAAAGGTTTTAAAGACGCTCTTGATAAACTGCCTGTGTTTAAGCAAGTCTTAAACATGCCGGCTAAACGTCTTCGTAAGGCTGCCTGTCAGCAAATCGTATGGCAGGGTGATGACGTCGATCTTGATAAAATTCCGGTAATGAGTTGCTGGGCTGATGATGTCGCACCATTGTTAACATGGGGTTTGACCGTTACTCGCGGGCCGAATAAGAAACGCCAAAACTTAGGTATCTATCGTCAGCAAAAGATCGGTAAGAATAAAATCATCATGCGTTGGTTAGCCCATCGTGGTGGTGCGCTTGATCTGCGTGATTGGATGGAATCCAACCCAGGTAAACCATTTCCTGTATCGGTAGCGTTTGGTGCAGATCCTGCCACGATTCTTGGTGCCGTTACACCAGTGCCGGATACTTTATCGGAATACGCGTTTGCAGGCTTACTACGCGGTAGTAAAACTGAGGTTGTTAAATCAATCAGCAATGATTTAGATGTTCCTGCAAGTGCGGAAATCGTGATGGAAGGTTACATCGACCCGAATGAATTCGCGGATGAAGGACCTTACGGAGACCATACTGGTTACTACAACGAGAAAGAAAAGCATCATGTGTTCACTATTACTCATGTAACCATGCGCGAGAACCCTATCTATCACAGTACCTATACTGGCCGTCCACCTGATGAGCCTGCGGTACTAGGTGTTGCGTTAAATGAAGTGTTTGTTCCTATTCTTCAAAAGCAATTCCCAGAGATAGAAGACTTCTACTTACCACCTGAAGGTTGTTCGTACCGAATGGCGGTAGTGACCATGAAGAAGCAATACCCAGGTCACGCTAAGCGAGTGATGATGGGTGTATGGTCTTTCCTACGCCAATTCATGTACACCAAATTTGTCTTGGTATGCGATGAGGATGTTAACGCTCGAGATTGGTCTCAAGTGACCGCTGCCATGTGTGAACATATGGATCCGTCTCGTGATAGCCTGATGATAGAGAACACACCTATCGATTCACTAGACTTTGCATCGCCAGTGGTAGGTTTAGGCTCAAAAATGGGTTTAGATATTACTAAGAAGTGGGATGCGGAGCTGGCACTATCATCTGATGCTAAATCTTTACCTGTAGGTAGTCAGCATATTGAAGGTTGCCTAGCTGAGTTAACCGAAACCTTCCCTGAAATTATTGATATTTACTTACAGAATGACAATGCGTGCATGGTCGTTGTGTCAATCGATAAACAAGCGGCAGGCAATGGTAAGAAAATCATTGAAGCGGTTTGGTCTCAGTTCGATGAGAACAAGTTTGTCATCGTGTGTGATAGTGACGTTTACGTTAGTGATTGGAATGACATTATCTGGGCGGTGACTACAAGAATGGATCCGGCAAGAGATACGTTCTTCCTGAAAAACCAAACTGGACACTCAAAAATGGGTCTAGATGCGACGAACAAGTTTGAAGGTGAATGCCTACGTGAGTGGGGTGTTCCAATCACTAAGAACCCAGACGTAGTTAAAAAAATTGATAGCATCTGGGAACAGCTAGGAATCTCATGAGCTTCCAAGTAGTCTTATACCCAGAAAATATTAGTTTTACCGTAGAAAAAGGGCAAACGGTTTTGGATGCTGCGCTCAACAGCAATATCAATTTTCCAAACCGCTGCCAAGTTGGTGCATGTGCTATGTGTATGTGCAAAAAATTAGAAGGCCAAGTGAGTTACCACCTTGAACCCATGCTCACAGAGAAAGAGCAGCTACAAGGTTGGATTTTTGCTTGCCAAGCATTTGCAGAAAGTAATTTAGTTCTAACCTTTGCCGATTAAGGGTTAGTGAGAGGAAGAACATGACTATTAAATGTAAAGTGAAGTCTATCGAGCCATTGGCTTGTAATACTTACCAAATCCTACTTCACCCAGAAACACCGGTAGCTTTTAAAGCGGGTCAATACTTGATGGTTGAAATGGGTGAAAAAGACAAGCGTCCATTTTCGATTGCAAGCAGCCCTTGTCGCCATGAAGGCGAGCTTGAGTTACATATTGGTGCAGCTGAGCACAATGCTTACGCTTCAGAAGTCGTTGAGGCCATGAAGAAAGCGCAAGCTGAAGATGGTGATATAGCTATTGATGCTCCGCACGGTGACGCGTGGGTTAAAGAAGAAAGCGATCGTCCTCTGTTACTAATTGCTGGTGGTACTGGCTTTAGCTACGTGCGCTCTATTCTCGATCACTGCATCGCGCAGAACAGTAAAAAAGAGATTCATCTATACTGGGGCGCAAAAGATGAGTGCCAGCTATATGCGAAAGAAGAGCTTGTCGACATTGCAGCAAAACACAGCAATGTACATTTTGTACCAGTAGTAGAAGAAGCACCTGAAGTTTGGCACGGTCAAACAGGTAATGTACTTGAAGCAATCACACAAAGTTTCGAATCATTAGCTGATTTCGATATCTACATAGCGGGTCGTTTCGAAATGGCAGGTGCTGCAAGAGACCTATTTACTCAGAATAAAGAAGCAAAGCGTGACCATATGTACGCAGATGCTTACGCATTTATCTAAGAATACTTTTAGATTTAGAGCAAAAAGAGAGTAGAAATGCTCTCTTTTTTCCGTTTAGGTGAACTATTAAGCACTTAAGCTCTATTTATTCATTTTTTATGAAAAAGTAGTTGCTAAGCTGAGAGGGTTCCCTATAATGCGACACCACTGAGACGGCAGGCGCCATAAGGCTTCAGCAAGAATCAGTTAGACGGAAAGCGACAAGAAATTAATTTTCAAAAAGTATTTGACACTGAATGTTAATTCGCTAGAATGGCCGTCCACTTCGAGAGGCTCCTTACTTAAAGGAACGCTCAACAAGTGAAGCTCTTTAACAATTTAAACCTATCAATCTGTGTGGGCACTCGTTGATGAATATCAAAACGTTTTATCGTTAGATAAAACAGATTCTTCGGAATCAAACTTGATTTCAATGAACTGAGTGACCAATACGTTTAACTACTTGTAGTTATTCGGCACAGTCAATTCATTACCATTCTGTTGGAATGGTAATAGCTTTAGAATTACATGTTTACTTCGGTAAATATTAGTTTTGAAGTCAGTATTCGTTGAGTCACAAAATCTTAAATTGAAGAGTTTGATCATGGCTCAGATTGAACGCTGGCGGCAGGCCTAACACATGCAAGTCGAGCGGAAACGACATTATTGATTCTTCGGAGGATTTAATGGGCGTCGAGCGGCGGACGGGTGAGTAATGCCTAGGAAATTGCCTTGATGTGGGGGATAACCATTGGAAACGATGGCTAATACCGCATAATGCCTACGGGCCAAAGAGGGGGACCTTCGGGCCTCTCGCGTCAAGATATGCCTAGGTGGGATTAGCTAGTTGGTGAGGTAATGGCTCACCAAGGCGACGATCCCTAGCTGGTCTGAGAGGATGATCAGCCACACTGGAACTGAGACACGGTCCAGACTCCTACGGGAGGCAGCAGTGGGGAATATTGCACAATGGGCGAAAGCCTGATGCAGCCATGCCGCGTGTATGAAGAAGGCCTTCGGGTTGTAAAGTACTTTCAGTTGTGAGGAAGGGGGTAACGTTAATAGCGTTATCTCTTGACGTTAGCAACAGAAGAAGCACCGGCTAACTCCGTGCCAGCAGCCGCGGTAATACGGAGGGTGCGAGCGTTAATCGGAATTACTGGGCGTAAAGCGCATGCAGGTGGTTCATTAAGTCAGATGTGAAAGCCCGGGGCTCAACCTCGGAACTGCATTTGAAACTGGTGAACTAGAGTGCTGTAGAGGGGGGTAGAATTTCAGGTGTAGCGGTGAAATGCGTAGAGATCTGAAGGAATACCAGTGGCGAAGGCGGCCCCCTGGACAGACACTGACACTCAGATGCGAAAGCGTGGGGAGCAAACAGGATTAGATACCCTGGTAGTCCACGCCGTAAACGATGTCTACTTGGAGGTTGTGGCCTTGAGCCGTGGCTTTCGGAGCTAACGCGTTAAGTAGACCGCCTGGGGAGTACGGTCGCAAGATTAAAACTCAAATGAATTGACGGGGGCCCGCACAAGCGGTGGAGCATGTGGTTTAATTCGATGCAACGCGAAGAACCTTACCTACTCTTGACATCCAGAGAAGCCAGTGGAGACACAGGTGTGCCTTCGGGAGCTCTGAGACAGGTGCTGCATGGCTGTCGTCAGCTCGTGTTGTGAAATGTTGGGTTAAGTCCCGCAACGAGCGCAACCCTTATCCTTGTTTGCCAGCGAGTAATGTCGGGAACTCCAGGGAGACTGCCGGTGATAAACCGGAGGAAGGTGGGGACGACGTCAAGTCATCATGGCCCTTACGAGTAGGGCTACACACGTGCTACAATGGCGCATACAGAGGGCAGCAAGCTAGCGATAGTGAGCGAATCCCAAAAAGTGCGTCGTAGTCCGGATTGGAGTCTGCAACTCGACTCCATGAAGTCGGAATCGCTAGTAATCGTGAATCAGAATGTCACGGTGAATACGTTCCCGGGCCTTGTACACACCGCCCGTCACACCATGGGAGTGGGCTGCAAAAGAAGTGGGTAGTTTAACCTTTCGGGGAGGACGCTCACCACTTTGTGGTTCATGACTGGGGTGAAGTCGTAACAAGGTAGCCCTAGGGGAACCTGGGGCTGGATCACCTCCTTATACGAAGATACCACGATGAGTGTCCACACAGATTGATGGTTTAGATTTAGTTAAAGCCAGAGCTTTAATTAATAACGTAAGTTATTGATTAAAGCTTTTTGCTTTATGCTCTTTAACAATTTGGAAAGCTGACTGATTTGATTACTTACGAGTAATTCAAATCAAATTTAAAAGTTCTCAATGTTTATCTGCTCTTATTTAATAAGAACGGTATAAACACAACAAACACATTCAAGTGTCTTGTATTCGAATCAAACTTAGTTTGATTCACAATTGAGTCCGGCAAACAGTCATTGAGAATTAACCCTTCTTGATGACAACCAAAAACCTTGGTTAGTTGCCATACGCTAAGACCCTTTCGGGTTGTATGGTTAAGTGACTAAGCGTACACGGTGGATGCCTTGGCAGTCAGAGGCGATGAAAGGCGTAATAACTTGCGATAAGCCCAGATTAGGTAGTAATAACCTTTTGAGTCTGGGATTCCTGAATGGGGAAACCCACTTACATAAGTAAGTATCCTGTTGTGAATACATAGCAACAGGAGGCAAACCGGGGGAACTGAAACATCTAAGTACCCCGAGGAAGAGAAATCAACCGAGATTCCGAAAGTAGCGGCGAGCGAAATTGGATTAGCCCTTAAGCTTTTAATGATGCAGGTGAAGAGTCTGGAAAGTCTCGCAATAAAGGGTGATAGCCCCGTAACCGACACATCATAATCAGTGAAAACGAGTAGGGCGGGACACGTGATATCCTGTCTGAATATGGGGGGACCATCCTCCAAGGCTAAATACTACTGACTGACCGATAGTGAACCAGTACCGTGAGGGAAAGGCGAAAAGAACCCCTGTGAGGGGAGTGAAATAGAACCTGAAACCGTGTACGTACAAGCAGTAGGAGCACCTTCGTGGTGTGACTGCGTACCTTTTGTATAATGGGTCAGCGACTTAATTTTAGTAGCAAGGTTAACCGTTTAGGGGAGCCGTAGGGAAACCGAGTCTTAACTGGGCGTACAGTTGCTAGGATTAGACCCGAAACCAGGTGATCTAGCCATGGGCAGGTTGAAGGTTGAGTAACATCAACTGGAGGACCGAACCGACTAATGTTGAAAAATTAGCGGATGACTTGTGGCTAGGGGTGAAAGGCCAATCAAACCTGGAGATAGCTGGTTCTCCCCGAAAGCTATTTAGGTAGCGCCTCGGACGAATACTACTGGGGGTAGAGCACTGTTAAGGCTAGGGGGTCATCCCGACTTACCAACCCTTTGCAAACTCCGAATACCAGTAAGTACTATCCGGGAGACACACGGCGGGTGCTAACGTCCGTCGTGGAGAGGGAAACAACCCAGACCGCCAGCTAAGGTCCCAAAGTATAGCTAAGTGGGAAACGATGTGGGAAGGCTCAGACAGCCAGGATGTTGGCTTAGAAGCAGCCATCATTTAAAGAAAGCGTAATAGCTCACTGGTCGAGTCGGCCTGCGCGGAAGATGTAACGGGGCTAAGCTATACACCGAAGCTGCGGCTACGTACCTTAGGGTATGTGGGGTAGGGGAGCGTTCTGTAAGCCGTTGAAGGTGTGCTGTAAGGCATGCTGGAGGTATCAGAAGTGCGAATGCTGACATGAGTAACGATAAAGGGAGTGAAAAACTCCCTCGCCGGAAGACCAAGGGTTCCTGTCCAACGTTAATCGGGGCAGGGTAAGTCGACTCCTAAGGCGAGGCCGAAAGGCGTAGTCGATGGGAAACGGGTTAATATTCCCGTACTTCTTACAATTGCGATGGGGGGACGGAGAAGGCTAGGTGGGCCTGGCGACGGTTGTCCAGGTTCAAGTATGTAGGCGGAAAGTTTAGGTAAATCCGGACTTTCTTAACGCTGAGATACGATGTCGAGCTACTACGGTAGTGAAGTCATTGATGCCATGCTTCCAGGAAAAGCCTCTAAGCTTCAGATTGTAAGGAATCGTACCCCAAACCGACACAGGTGGTCGGGTAGAGAATACCAAGGCGCTTGAGAGAACTCGGGTGAAGGAACTAGGCAAAATGGTACCGTAACTTCGGGAGAAGGTACGCTCTTATCAGTGAAGTCCCTTGCGGATGGAGCAGACGAGAGTCGCAGATACCAGGTGGCTGCAACTGTTTATTAAAAACACAGCACTGTGCAAAATCGTAAGATGACGTATACGGTGTGACGCCTGCCCGGTGCCGGAAGGTTAATTGATGGGGTTAGACTTCGGTCGAAGCTCTTGATCGAAGCCCCGGTAAACGGCGGCCGTAACTATAACGGTCCTAAGGTAGCGAAATTCCTTGTCGGGTAAGTTCCGACCTGCACGAATGGCGTAATGATGGCCACGCTGTCTCCACCCGAGACTCAGTGAAATTGAAATCGCTGTGAAGATGCAGTGTACCCGCGGCTAGACGGAAAGACCCCGTGAACCTTTACTACAGCTTGGCACTGAACATTGAACCTACATGTGTAGGATAGGTGGGAGACTATGAAACCGCGTCGCTAGATGTGGTGGAGTCGTCCTTGAAATACCACCCTTGTAGTTTTGATGTTCTAACGTTGGCCCCTGAATCGGGGTTACGGACAGTGCCTGGTGGGTAGTTTGACTGGGGCGGTCTCCTCCCAAAGAGTAACGGAGGAGCACGAAGGTGGGCTAAACACGGTTGGACATCGTGTGGTTAGTGCAATGGCATAAGCCCGCTTGACTGCGAGAATGACAATTCGAGCAGGTGCGAAAGCAGGTCATAGTGATCCGGTGGTTCTGAATGGAAGGGCCATCGCTCAACGGATAAAAGGTACTCCGGGGATAACAGGCTGATACCGCCCAAGAGTTCATATCGACGGCGGTGTTTGGCACCTCGATGTCGGCTCATCACATCCTGGGGCTGAAGTCGGTCCCAAGGGTATGGCTGTTCGCCATTTAAAGTGGTACGCGAGCTGGGTTTAGAACGTCGTGAGACAGTTCGGTCCCTATCTGCCGTGGGCGTTGGAAAATTGAAAGGGGCTGCTCCTAGTACGAGAGGACCGGAGTGGACGAACCTCTGGTGTTCGGGTTGTCATGCCAATGGCATTGCCCGGTAGCTAAGTTCGGAATCGATAACCGCTGAAAGCATCTAAGCGGGAAGCGAGCCTTGAGATGAGTTTTCCCTGACGCTTTAAGCGTCCTAAAGGGTTGTCGTAGACTACGACGTTGATAGGCAGGGTGTGTAAGTGCTGCGAGGCATTGAGCTAACCTGTACTAATTGCCCGTGAGGCTTAACCATACAACACCCAAGGGGTTTTGTGGACTCAAAGACAGACCTTGAATGAGTTTGAAGAGAAATAACTTTTATAGCTCTATTAAATAGAGAAGCAGCTTTCCAGATTATTTTGCCTTCAGTTTTTAAAAAACTGAAAGTAAAAGCAAAATTTGCTTGGCGACCATAGCATTGTGGACCCACCTGATTCCATGCCGAACTCAGAAGTGAAACACAATAGCGCCGATGGTAGTGTGGGGTTTCCCCATGTGAGAGTAGGACATCGCCAGGCTTTAATTTCGACTTTGTCTAGTTTCTAGACAAGTCACCATAGAGTTCTAAGTTTCTTAGAGTTTTATGTTGACTTTCAAAGTGAAAAGCGTATTATACGCGTCCTGCTTACGTGCTAAGGCGCTGAAAGCAAAGCTCTTTAACAATTTAAACCTATCAATCTGTGTGGGCACTCGTTGATGAATATCAAAACGTTATTACTTAGGTAGTAACAGTTACTTCGGTAACAAACTTGATTTCAATGAACTGAGTGACCAATACGTTTAACTACTTGTAGTTATTCGGCACAGTCAATTCATTACCATTCTGTTGGAATGGTAATAGCTTTAGAATTACATGTTCACGTTCCTTTTTCGAAAAGAGCGAATGAATATTAGTTTTGAAGTCAGTATTCATTGAGTCACAAAATCTTAAATTGAAGAGTTTGATCATGGCTCAGATTGAACGCTGGCGGCAGGCCTAACACATGCAAGTCGAGCGGAAACGACATTATTGATTCTTCGGAGGATTTAATGGGCGTCGAGCGGCGGACGGGTGAGTAATGCCTAGGAAATTGCCTTGATGTGGGGGATAACCATTGGAAACGATGGCTAATACCGCATAATGCCTACGGGCCAAAGAGGGGGATCTTCGGACCTCTCGCGTCAAGATATGCCTAGGTGGGATTAGCTAGTTGGTGAGGTAATGGCTCACCAAGGCGACGATCCCTAGCTGGTCTGAGAGGATGATCAGCCACACTGGAACTGAGACACGGTCCAGACTCCTACGGGAGGCAGCAGTGGGGAATATTGCACAATGGGCGAAAGCCTGATGCAGCCATGCCGCGTGTATGAAGAAGGCCTTCGGGTTGTAAAGTACTTTCAGTTGTGAGGAAGGGGGTAACGTTAATAGCGTTATCTCTTGACGTTAGCAACAGAAGAAGCACCGGCTAACTCCGTGCCAGCAGCCGCGGTAATACGGAGGGTGCGAGCGTTAATCGGAATTACTGGGCGTAAAGCGCATGCAGGTGGTTCATTAAGTCAGATGTGAAAGCCCGGGGCTCAACCTCGGAACTGCATTTGAAACTGGTGAACTAGAGTGCTGTAGAGGGGGGTAGAATTTCAGGTGTAGCGGTGAAATGCGTAGAGATCTGAAGGAATACCAGTGGCGAAGGCGGCCCCCTGGACAGACACTGACACTCAGATGCGAAAGCGTGGGGAGCAAACAGGATTAGATACCCTGGTAGTCCACGCCGTAAACGATGTCTACTTGGAGGTTGTGGCCTTGAGCCGTGGCTTTCGGAGCTAACGCGTTAAGTAGACCGCCTGGGGAGTACGGTCGCAAGATTAAAACTCAAATGAATTGACGGGGGCCCGCACAAGCGGTGGAGCATGTGGTTTAATTCGATGCAACGCGAAGAACCTTACCTACTCTTGACATCCAGAGAAGCCAGTGGAGACACAGGTGTGCCTTCGGGAGCTCTGAGACAGGTGCTGCATGGCTGTCGTCAGCTCGTGTTGTGAAATGTTGGGTTAAGTCCCGCAACGAGCGCAACCCTTATCCTTGTTTGCCAGCGAGTAATGTCGGGAACTCCAGGGAGACTGCCGGTGATAAACCGGAGGAAGGTGGGGACGACGTCAAGTCATCATGGCCCTTACGAGTAGGGCTACACACGTGCTACAATGGCGCATACAGAGGGCAGCAAGCTAGCGATAGTGAGCGAATCCCAAAAAGTGCGTCGTAGTCCGGATTGGAGTCTGCAACTCGACTCCATGAAGTCGGAATCGCTAGTAATCGTGAATCAGAATGTCACGGTGAATACGTTCCCGGGCCTTGTACACACCGCCCGTCACACCATGGGAGTGGGCTGCAAAAGAAGTGGGTAGTTTAACCTTTCGGGGAGGACGCTCACCACTTTGTGGTTCATGACTGGGGTGAAGTCGTAACAAGGTAGCCCTAGGGGAACCTGGGGCTGGATCACCTCCTTATACGAAGATACCACGATGAGTGTCCACACAGATTGATTAGGTTTAGAAAGTAAAAGAGACGATATTGGGTCTGTAGCTCAGCTGGTTAGAGCGCTCGCCTGATAAGCGGGAGGTCGGTGGTTCGAGTCCACTCAGACCCACCAATATCGACTAGAAACAAAGATGGGGCTATAGCTCAGCTGGGAGAGCGCCTGCCTTGCACGCAGGAGGTCTGCGGTTCGATCCCGCATAGCTCCACCATCTTTAAGTATTCTCTTCTATCAGAGTATTTAAAAATGGTTCATTAGTTTGAATCAAGCTCTTTAACAATTTGGAAAGCTGACTGATTGATTACTTACGAGTAATTCAATCAAATTTAAAAGTTCTCAATGTTTATCTGCTCTTAGTTAATAAGAACGGTATAAACACAACAAACACATTCAAGTGTCTTGTATTCGAATCAAACTTAGTTTGATTCACAATTGAGTCCGGCAAACAGTCATTGAGAATTAACCCTTCTTGATGACAACCAAAAACCTTGGTTAGTTGCCATACACTAAGACCCTTTCGGGTTGTATGGTTAAGTGACTAAGCGTACACGGTGGATGCCTTGGCAGTCAGAGGCGATGAAAGGCGTAATAACTTGCGATAAGCCCAGATTAGGTAGTAATAACCTTTTGAGTCTGGGATTCCTGAATGGGGAAACCCACTTACATAAGTAAGTATCCTGTTGTGAATACATAGCAACAGGAGGCAAACCGGGGGAACTGAAACATCTAAGTACCCCGAGGAAGAGAAATCAACCGAGATTCCGAAAGTAGCGGCGAGCGAAATTGGATTAGCCCTTAAGCTTTTAATGATGCAGGTGAAGAGTCTGGAAAGTCTCGCAATAAAGGGTGATAGCCCCGTAACCGACACATCATAATCAGTGAAAACGAGTAGGGCGGGACACGTGATATCCTGTCTGAATATGGGGGGACCATCCTCCAAGGCTAAATACTACTGACTGACCGATAGTGAACCAGTACCGTGAGGGAAAGGCGAAAAGAACCCCTGTGAGGGGAGTGAAATAGAACCTGAAACCGTGTACGTACAAGCAGTAGGAGCACCTTCGTGGTGTGACTGCGTACCTTTTGTATAATGGGTCAGCGACTTAATTTTAGTAGCAAGGTTAACCGTTTAGGGGAGCCGTAGGGAAACCGAGTCTTAACTGGGCGTACAGTTGCTAGGATTAGACCCGAAACCAGGTGATCTAGCCATGGGCAGGTTGAAGGTTGAGTAACATCAACTGGAGGACCGAACCGACTAATGTTGAAAAATTAGCGGATGACTTGTGGCTAGGGGTGAAAGGCCAATCAAACCTGGAGATAGCTGGTTCTCCCCGAAAGCTATTTAGGTAGCGCCTCGGACGAATACTACTGGGGGTAGAGCACTGTTAAGGCTAGGGGGTCATCCCGACTTACCAACCCTTTGCAAACTCCGAATACCAGTAAGTACTATCCGGGAGACACACGGCGGGTGCTAACGTCCGTCGTGGAGAGGGAAACAACCCAGACCGCCAGCTAAGGTCCCAAAGTATAGCTAAGTGGGAAACGATGTGGGAAGGCTCAGACAGCCAGGATGTTGGCTTAGAAGCAGCCATCATTTAAAGAAAGCGTAATAGCTCACTGGTCGAGTCGGCCTGCGCGGAAGATGTAACGGGGCTAAGCTATACACCGAAGCTGCGGCTACGTACCTTAGGGTATGTGGGGTAGGGGAGCGTTCTGTAAGCCGTTGAAGGTGGTCTGTAAGGGCTGCTGGAGGTATCAGAAGTGCGAATGCTGACATGAGTAACGATAAAGGGAGTGAAAAACTCCCTCGCCGGAAGACCAAGGGTTCCTGTCCAACGTTAATCGGGGCAGGGTAAGTCGACTCCTAAGGCGAGGCCGAAAGGCGTAGTCGATGGGAAACGGGTTAATATTCCCGTACTTCTTACAATTGCGATGGGGGGACGGAGAAGGCTAGGTGGGCCTGGCGACGGTTGTCCAGGTTCAAGTATGTAGGCGGAAAGTTTAGGTAAATCCGGACTTTCTTAACGCTGAGATACGATGTCGAGCTACTACGGTAGTGAAGTCATTGATGCCATGCTTCCAGGAAAAGCCTCTAAGCTTCAGATTGTAAGGAATCGTACCCCAAACCGACACAGGTGGTCGGGTAGAGAATACCAAGGCGCTTGAGAGAACTCGGGTGAAGGAACTAGGCAAAATGGTACCGTAACTTCGGGAGAAGGTACGCTCTTATCAGTGAAGTCCCTTGCGGATGGAGCAGACGAGAGTCGCAGATACCAGGTGGCTGCAACTGTTTATTAAAAACACAGCACTGTGCAAAATCGTAAGATGACGTATACGGTGTGACGCCTGCCCGGTGCCGGAAGGTTAATTGATGGGGTTAGACTTCGGTCGAAGCTCTTGATCGAAGCCCCGGTAAACGGCGGCCGTAACTATAACGGTCCTAAGGTAGCGAAATTCCTTGTCGGGTAAGTTCCGACCTGCACGAATGGCGTAATGATGGCCACGCTGTCTCCACCCGAGACTCAGTGAAATTGAAATCGCTGTGAAGATGCAGTGTACCCGCGGCTAGACGGAAAGACCCCGTGAACCTTTACTACAGCTTGGCACTGAACATTGAACCTACATGTGTAGGATAGGTGGGAGACTATGAAACCGCGTCGCTAGATGTGGTGGAGTCGTCCTTGAAATACCACCCTTGTAGTTTTGATGTTCTAACGTTGGTCCCTGAATCGGGATTACGGACAGTGCCTGGTGGGTAGTTTGACTGGGGCGGTCTCCTCCCAAAGAGTAACGGAGGAGCACGAAGGTGGGCTAAACACGGTTGGACATCGTGTGGTTAGTGCAATGGCATAAGCCCGCTTGACTGCGAGAATGACAATTCGAGCAGGTGCGAAAGCAGGTCATAGTGATCCGGTGGTTCTGAATGGAAGGGCCATCGCTCAACGGATAAAAGGTACTCCGGGGATAACAGGCTGATACCGCCCAAGAGTTCATATCGACGGCGGTGTTTGGCACCTCGATGTCGGCTCATCACATCCTGGGGCTGAAGTCGGTCCCAAGGGTATGGCTGTTCGCCATTTAAAGTGGTACGCGAGCTGGGTTTAGAACGTCGTGAGACAGTTCGGTCCCTATCTGCCGTGGGCGTTGGAAAATTGAAAGGGGCTGCTCCTAGTACGAGAGGACCGGAGTGGACGAACCTCTGGTGTTCGGGTTGTCATGCCAATGGCATTGCCCGGTAGCTAAGTTCGGAATCGATAACCGCTGAAAGCATCTAAGCGGGAAGCGAGCCTTGAGATGAGTTTTCCCTGACGCTATAAGCGTCCTAAAGGGTTGTCGTAGACTACGACGTTGATAGGCAGGGTGTGTAAGTGCTGCGAGGCATTGAGCTAACCTGTACTAATTGCCCGTGAGGCTTAACCATACAACACCCAAGGGGTTTTGTGGACTCAAAGACAGACCTTGAATGAGTTTGAGAGATACTTTTAAATTATAGCTTTCCGAATTTTAAAATTTGCTTGGCGACCATAGCATTGTGGACCCACCTGATTCCATGCCGAACTCAGAAGTGAAACACAATAGCGCCGATGGTAGTGTGGGGTTTCCCCATGTGAGAGTAGGACATCGCCAGGCTTTAAATTAAATCTTTAGGTTGACCGACCTGGGGATATGGACGCTCACTTAGTGAGTTGACCACTGCGGAGTGGTAGTTCAGTTGGTTAGAATACCGGCCTGTCACGCCGGGGGTCGCGGGTTCGAGTCCCGTCCACTCCGCCACTTTTTAGAAAAGCCCTGCTAGAAATAGCAGGGCTTTTTTACATTTGGAGAAAAGTGTTTTGCTGCTATACCAATCCGGAAAATTAACTGATCAGGTTTATCCAATCCCTTCTGCTCATTTTTGTGACACGATCTTTGCACTCAAGAAATCCATTCCAAGCGCGACAAACCTTGGAAACAATGTCGTTATAATCAGTGAAACTTTGATTCGCTAGATAATGTTGTCGCAACCAACTCCAAACTTGCTCTATAGGGTTAAGCTCTGGCGAGTAGGGAGGAAGCTTAATAGTACTGACGTTATTAAACTCTCTCGCAATATCATCGGTATGCCAGCCTGCACCATCCATTATAACGACAGCATAACGTCCTTTTTCAGTAGCCTTAGATATCTGCTCTAAGTGATTTGTCATTATGTCCTTGTTAACCCAAGGAACCACTATGGCTTCACCAATTCCTCTTTCAGGGCATACCGAACCAAACAAATAAGCGTATTCAAATTGCTGTTGTTTTACTACGCGAGGCCTCGTTCCACGAGTCGCCCAAAGACGTGTCGTTGTGTTCTGTTGGCCAAACCTAGCTTCGTCTTGAAACCAGACATCAACACTCTCTAGCCCAATATGGCCGGGGATCTTAAGGATCGTTTCTATTTTAAATTTTTTAAAATCGTCTTGGATTTGCTGTGATTGTTTAGGGGGTCTGGAGCGAGAAGTTATCCAAGAGAAGCCCATGTGGTCGAGGAGATAATAGATAGAATTAGGGTAGTATTTATCAAAGTTTTTCACGATATAGTCATGTATATCGCTCCCGACAAGGCGCCCGCCTGAAGGGGACTCTGCTTCTTTCTTAATGAATGCACTGAGTTGTTTTCGTTGTTCTGCATTGAGATAGGCAGGTCTGCCTGTGCGAGGTTTCTCTTGAAGCCCTTCCAATCCTTCTTCAAGAAATGCTTGGACCCATTTGTTTACACTAGTTCGACTGACTTTAAGGTATTTGGCAATTTGAGTGCGCGAGTGACCTTCTTTGAAGTGGGCAAGTGCTAGCAAGCGAACCTTCATTTGAATGGTTTTTTGTTGGCTTGCTAGTTTTTTAAAATCAGTATTATTAAGGCTATCCATAGCGATTTTCTGTAAGAGTTCGACGGCCTCAATTAGATCATATTTTTACTTTAATTGGTATGAGTGGCTAAGGGTTGGATAGGTTTAATAAAGAATGGACTGTTTATGCGTAAGCTTTGATCACTATTAAGTTGGACGTTTATAAGGGGGGAGATGGAAGGCTCTTGCTCTCATTTTCTAGTGTTGGATTATCAGTTCTTAGGAAGTTATCTAGGGCAAACTGCAGACATAAAAAAGCCGATGCTTAACATCGGCTTCATTTTAGATGTACTAGATTAAGCTGGCTGAACTAGAGCGAGTGCCTTACGAGAAACTTCATGGGCTGCTTTCGTTAAGTTTTGCTTCTCTAGGGCGTCAGATAGGTATCCGTAATCTGAAACATTTGAGCGAAGCGCTAGGGCTTTTTCGAAGTGGCTTTGTGCTTCCGCCCACTTCTGCTCTCTTAGATAGAAGTGAGCCAACGCGCTGTGTGCTTCGGCATTACCACTGTCTTTACTGATTGCACGTTCTAGCATGACCACTACTGGGTGGTGATCGGCTAGGTTCAGCTCTGGAAGCAATATGTAGAGTTCATTTGAACCACTCTTCGCAATGTTTTCTTTAATCACTGTGAAGGCTTCTGAATCAGCTTTGCGAGCGATCAGTTGCTTCACAAAGCAGGAAACAAGGTGAGAGCTTTGTTTCTGCTTTCTTGAAAGCTTGTTCCAATGGCTGATTAAACCTTCGCTACCTTGTTGCTGTGCCACATCGTGAAGCAAACCACATTGTGCTTTCTGTTCCAACTCAACTTGCTCTTCAGCTGTAAGAAGCTTGTTCTTAGCCAGCTTAGGCGTTAGCTCTAACAGTGGTTGCCACAGCTTAAGCTGCATGTAAGTGGCTTTTAGCAGGCCAAGCACGGCGGTGTTATTCGGGTACGAACCTTTCAATGTTGAAAGTGTATCGAATGCGGCTTCGTAGTTCGACTCACTGATCTGTTGTTTTGCTTTGGTTAGCTCAACGGCCAATAGAGAGTCCTCTTGTTGGCTAGCAAGCTCGATGTACTTATCACGCTCACTTGTATTACCTTGTTCGTGAGCAGCTTGAGAAGCGACTAAATAACAAAGTAGCGGCATGTCGTGGTGGTTAGCCCAACGAGTTACCTTTTTCTCTGCGCTTTTCCAGTCACCTTCAAGAAGTTTGATAATGCCTTCATTGGTATAACGACGAGAGCGTTTCAGTTTACGAACACTGAACCAGTTCCAAGTGGTTGAACTTGCGTAAATAAGCTTTTTAAATAGGTATTCTAAGCCGAACAAAGTCGCTAGAACCGCAATCACAAAAATAACTAGAGTCGTCACACTCATCTCAATCGTTTTGTTCGCAATTGAGATCAGAACGTAGCCTTGTTGACCAGAGAACTGAGTACCAACAATTAACCCAGCACCTAGAACGAGAAAAAGAAAAATCCAACGAATCATTATTTTTCCTCCGTGGTCATAACAGTGACTTCACGACGTAGGCGTTCGCGTATCACATCAGACAACTCGTTTTGAGACTCAAGCTTTACAGGATATTTCACAGAGATATTTTGCTCACTTAACTGTTTAATCGCTTTCTCAAATTCAATCACAGAGTTGTTATCTTGGTTTAGATACGCTTTCGACCATTCGCTAGCGGTATTAAGAGCTGCGCTATAGAGTTCACCTTGCTCTTTGTAGACAGCGCGAATTGCGGTCTCTAGTTTGCCCTTGATATTCTCACGCAGGTAAAAGTGTTGCTCAGGAGAGAGTAGAGGAATAACTTCACCATCACGACTGCGGAATGTGATGAAGTTTTCTGAAAAGTCTTTCATCGACGTCATCAGGTTGTTCTGCCAATCATTGATGTCTTGCGATACGGCTTTTTTCTCAACAACCGCAGCTTCTGGAAGAATCGCATTGGCAAGCGGCAGAGTATCGACTTGTTGTTGTAGGCTTGTGATACGAAGAACTAAGCCATCACGGTCGATCAGAGGGATAGTGCGAAGCTTAGTAATGTCATTGGTCATTGATTGGCGTAGAGACACTAAGCTTGGGTCATTCAGTGCGGCGATACGTTGATCGGCGCTTTCCATTAACTTGGTGGCACTAATGGCATCATGCTCTAGGAACAGTTTACGACCAGCAAGTTTCACAAGGTAATCAGCTTCAGCAAGCAGCCAGTCATTTGGACGGCGACCTTTAACGTCAGCCACAGCTAGCTGTAGGCTTTGAATGCTCTTCTGTTGCTGAGATTGTACGACTTGAGTTTTCTCCACCGCATGTGATGCTTCTTGGATAGTCTCTTGCTTGATGGTTTGTAGGTCTTTATTTACTGCAGATTGAGTATTTTGCAGTTGTGCTTGAAGAGCTGCGATCTGAGCTGAGTACTCAGCGCTCTTTTGCTGCATTTGAAACGCGATACCGCCGCTAAAAATAATAGAAATAGCGATCGCAATAGCGCCAAGTTTGACACCGCGCTTACCTTGCTTTTCCGCTTTTTCTATTTGCTCTTTATGTTCTTGAGGCTGTTCATTTTGAGCGGTATTTGACGCAGAGGCATCGAGCGTCTTTTCAGGTTGTTTTGTCTCTGTAGATTCAGCTTTTTCGTTTTCAACAACTACTGGCTGAGTGTCTTGTTTCTTTTCAGGTTCAATATGCTCATTATTTTTTTTGCTTGTCATGCTTATTTCCTGTTCTAGCTAGGGCCGGAGAGCAGCCAGTAATATTTGGTTCGTAGCACTGTGAGTATTGGTCACGTTCGAGAAGCCGAGTTGTTGTGCTCGTTCTACTATGCGCTGGCTTGGGACAAATAGTTGTCTTGTTGAAAGCCAAGCCAAATACTCATCAGGGGTAATTGAGCAGAGATACTCCAATTGTTCCTGACTAGTGATGACAACTTTGGACGTTTTATTGTTAACCCATGCTTGATAGGTATTGTGGTTGCTAATGGGAATATATTCTCTACGGTAGGTCTCACAATAAGAGACTTGTGCACCTCGATTAAGTAAAGAATCTCGAATGAGCTCACGCCCACCATTGCCACGCAGTATTAAAATGGATTTATTGTCTACGTCATTAAGTTCAGTAAGTTTGAGAAGATGTTCACTGTCACTCACTTGGGGATAGTTTACTTTTTGTTTACAGATTTTGCTCAAAACGTGCGCAGTTTTTTGACCAACGCCAAGATAAAGCGGCGAAGTGGGCCAAATGGCTGAAGTTTTCGAAAGGATGTTTTGGGCAGCGGTCACGGCGTGGTGACTGACTGCAATAATGATATCGCTGTTATTAAGCTGGGTGCTTAAATCCGATGAGTGTGGATTATCAACGATACGAATCAGCGGATGATGGATTGCTTGAATTCCTTCATCCGCTAGTTGTTGGCAAAGCGATTGTCCCTCAGACCCGGGACGAGTTACCAACACTGTCATGATTATTCTTGGTCAGCATAAAGCTTGGTTAAGATTTCTCTCGCGCCATCATCCAACAATTGATTTGCCAGAGTAACGCCAAGAGCTTCTGCATCCTTACGAGGGCCAGAGATCTCACCACGAACCATTTTAGAACCATCTGGTTCGCCTACTAATGCACGTAGCCAGATATTATCGCCATCTAATAATGAGTAGCTGCCGATAGGAACCTGACAACCACCTTCTAGGGTAAGGTTCATTGCACGTTCGCACAGTACACGATCAGCCGTGTCTTTATGATTCAGTGGTTCAAGAAGTTTAATCAGACGCTCGTCATCAAGGCGACACTCAATACCAACAGCGCCTTGGCCGACAGCAGGTAGAGACTGTTCTGGCTCAATAAAACTACGAATGCGTTCTTCTAGTTCTAGGCGTTTAAGGCCGGCTGCCGCTAGGACGATCGCATCGTATTGACCGTCATCGAGTTTACCGAGACGAGTCCCCACATTGCCGCGCAGTTCTTTGATGATTAGGTCAGGACGGTATTCAAGTAACTGACATTGACGACGTAGGCTACATGTACCAACGACAGCACCTTGTGGTAGCTCATCGATATTGTTATAGGTATTTGAAACGAAAGCATCGCGAGGATCTTCACGTTCACAGATAGTTACCAAACCTAGACCTTCTGGGAAGTCTACCGGCACATCTTTCATTGAGTGAACTGCTAGGTCAGCACGACCTTCTAGCATAGCGACTTCGAGTTCCTTAACGAACAGTCCTTTACCACCCACTTTAGCAAGCGGAGTGTCTAGGATGATGTCACCTTTAGTCACCATAGTTACCAACTCAACCTCTAAACCAGGGTGAGCAGCTTGAAGAGCATCCCTTACAAAGTATGCCTGCCAAAGGGCAAGAGGGCTTTTTCTGGTCGCGATACGGATAGGTGCTGAATTTGTCATGGTGTTTCCGATATAGGTTCTGTAATAGCCTAATCCTACCATTGTGAGGCGAAAATTCTTACTGTTTGATCATTCGATACTTTGATAGCTGAGGGATTTTCATGAGTTCTCCAAAATAGTGTGATTAGTATCTCATTTGAAACATGGGCTATTATTAGAAATAGTCAATAAATAGGACACTACGGCGCCGTGAGTTTAACTTTCTGTCATCAAGGTATTCGTAAGTATGACGGCTTCCTTTGCTTTACCGATAAGGGTAAAAGTGTTAAATTGATCACGTTTTGTTACTGCTTTCGTTCAGTAACTAAACAGAAGTGCACTTAATCTCAAACCAAGGACTTACCTTGCAGGCTTACACTCAAACTTTGATTCAACGATTAGACAATCTAAATCAGCAGCGTATTGATCGTGCGCTGGCGTTGATGAATGTACAAGGCCAGCGAGTTTTCAACCTTATTCCCGCACTGCTTCACTTCAATCACCCGATGATGCCTGGTTATTATGACCAACAAGTTCCTTTCGGAATTCGTAGTTTCACGCCTAATGAATTCCAAAAGCAATTTGTCTCTGATACCGAATTAACGCTGGGTGACAAACTTACCGAGGCCGCTGAACCTGAAATCCTTGGCTTGTACACCATGGGCAGCACTTCTTCTATTGGCCAAAGCACTTCAAGTGATCTTGATATTTGGGTGTGTGTTTCTCCTGATATGGATGGCGCATCTCGCGATAGCCTGACTAACAAATGCCTGCTGATTACCGACTGGGCTGAAACCTTAGGCGTTGAAGCTAACTTCTTTTTGATGGATGAGCAGCGTTTCCGTTCGAATCATTCAGAAGAAATGACCGGTGATAACTGTGGTTCCTCACAACACTTGTTACTGCTTGATGAATTCTATCGCTCAGCTGTTCGTTTGGCTGGCCAGCGTTTGTTGTGGCAAATCATTCCGCCAGAAATGGAAGAGTGCTACGACGAGTATGTTCAAGGCTTGTGTCAGGACGGTTATCTTGATTGCTCGCAGTGGATAGACTTCGGCAAGCTGAACCGCATTCCTGCTGAAGAGTACTTCGGGTCTAACCTATGGCAGCTCTATAAGAGTATCGACTCACCGTATAAATCGGTTTTGAAGGCGATTCTGTTAGAAGCTTATTCATGGGAATACCCAAACACCCAACTGCTTAGTATTGATACCAAGCGTCGCTTCTTTGCGGATGAACCTGATCTATATGGTATGGATAGCTACTATCTGATGCTAGAGAAGGTAACGCGCTACCTAGAGCGCATTAACGACCACACTCGATTGGACTTGGTGAGACGCTGTTTCTATCTTAAGACTCATGAGAAGTTGTCGCGAGACGCGGGCATTGGTTCTGTGGCATGGCGTCGTGAAGCCTTGACAGAGATGACTCAATCTTGGAGTTGGGAGCATGAAACCATTGCAGAGCTCGATAATCGCCGTAATTGGAAGGTTGAGCAGGTTAAAGTGGTGCACCATGCACTGCTTGATGCCTTGATGCTGAGTTATCGTAATCTGATTCAATTTGCTCGTCGTAACGACATCACTTCTGCAATCAGCCCACAAGACATCAGTATCTTGGCGCGTAAGCTTTATGCTGCGTTTGAGGTCTTACCGGGGAAAGTGACGTTGCTGAATCCGCAAATCTCACCGGATCTCCATGAGCCAGACTTGAGCTTTATTGAAGTTCGTCAGGGTCAGTCCAATAAAGCCGGTTGGTATCTGTATAAACAGCCGTTGGTTGCGCATCGTATTCTCGGTCAGCCTTCTCTTGAACACCATGAGTACTTGAGTAAGCTGGTTGCTTGGTCGTTTTTTAATGGCCTAATTACAGAGTCGACGCGTTTGCACTCCGTGGTTCGTGATGCTCATATTGATATTGATAAGTTCTATCAAATGGTCAGTGACTTACGCAATACTTTCTCGCTGCGTAAGCGTCGTCCAAGTATGCAAGCACTCGCGAGTCCATGTGAAATCAGCCAATTGGCGATGTTCATCAACTTTGAAAATGATCCTACTTCAGAGTTAAGCAGTCGTGAGTTGAAAGTGGATCTGAAGAACGCTGATATCTTCAGTTTTGGTGAAGAAGGTAAGAGTTTAGTTGGCAGTGTTGATCTGGTTTATCGTAACTCTTGGCATGAAGTTCGTACGCTTCACTTCCAAGGCGATACCGCAATGCTAGACGCGTTGAAAACGGTTTTGGGGAAAATGCATCAAGATGCCTTACCGCCGGAATCTGTGGATGTATTCTGCTATAGCAAAAACCTGCGCGGTGTGATGCGTAATATGGTTTACCAATTGCTTGCTGAATGTATCGATTTGCGTTTGAAGCCAATTGAACCCGAGAAACGTCGTCGCTTTAAAGCTATCCGTTTAGCGAATAAAATGTTCGGTCTGTTCTTTGAACGTCGTGGTGTTTCGGTACAGATGTTGGAAAATTCGGTCGATTTCTACCGCAGTATCTCAAGCAATAAGTTGAAGGGCTCACCCTTATTGATGCTTGATAAAGAGCAAGAGTATCAATTACCAGAAGTGGTTGATGGTTTTGCCAGTGAGGGTTTAATCCAGTTTTTCTTTGAAGATACAGATAAAGGTTTCAATATCTATGTATTGGATGAATCGAATCAGGTTGAGGCGTATCACCAATACAACGGTGAGAAAGATGAGATGATTGCCAGCGTGAACTCTTTCTATACTTCAGTAAAAGATGAGTCGAAGTTGTCATCGAAGTTGATTAATTTCAACTTGCCTCAGTATTACCAAATCATTCATCCGGAAGAAGGCAACTCTTATGTTGTGCCTTATCGTAACGACTCTATTTTGTCTTCTCGGAGTTCGAAGATAGTCAACATTTAGGCTATTTTAAGTCGGTTGATATTAAAAAAGGAGTGATTGATTCACTCCTTTTTAGTTTTTCTTACAAATGGTTAAACCCAATCGATCTCTTCACCTGCGTGCTTCACGCACTCTTCTTTGACCATCTCAAACAGTTCCACGCCCGTTTTTGAACATGTCCACTTGTCGTCGATTAGTTTGAAATGAAAGCCACCAGATTTAGACGCCAACCAGATCTCACGCATTGGCTCTTGGCGGTTGATGATAATTTGACTGCGGTTTTCAAACTCTAGTGTCATCACGTTACCAGTTACTTCGTAATCAATATCGGCCTCTGATTCATCGATAGCTTCTTCGATGTTTTGCATCTGTATATCGACCAATTGATGAAATTCAGTATCGTTCATCCTTTCTATCCTATTGCTTTTCCTGAGTGTGGTGCGATTATAGGGGGCATTGAGTTAATAATCACGATGTGCAAAATGAAAAAATTAATTACTGCTCTATTTATGGTGTCCGTTATTGGACTTTCTGGTTGTGGTCAAACGGGTCCTTTGTATGATCCTGATGAAGTTCAACAGACTGAACAATCACAATAAGTGAAAACACGCAGAAATCGTTATTTATAAGGGATAAGAACTTTGGATTACTTCAACTATCAGGAAGATGGCCAGCTTTGGGCTGAAGACGTCGCACTTTCACAATTAGCTGAGCAATATGGTACACCGCTGTATGTATATTCTCGTGCAACATTAGAGCGTCACTGGAACGCGTTTGATTCATCGGTAGGTGAGCATCCGCATTTGGTGTGTTACGCCGTTAAAGCTAACTCGAATCTAGGTGTATTGAATTCCCTAGCTCGTTTGGGTTCTGGTTTTGACATCGTATCTGGCGGTGAGCTAGAGCGAGTGGTTGCTGCCGGTGGCGATCCGGCAAAAGTTGTGTTCTCTGGTGTCGGCAAAACAGCCGCAGAGATGAAGCGTGCGCTTGAGTTGAACATTAAATGTTTCAACGTAGAGTCTGAGCCAGAACTGGAGCGACTTAATAAAGTTGCTAGTGAACTTGGAGTTAAAGCACCGATTTCACTGCGAATCAATCCAGACGTTGATGCCAATACTCACCCTTATATCTCGACAGGTCTGCGTGACAACAAGTTTGGTATCGCTTTCGATCGTGCTCCTGCTGTTTATGCGTTTGCAAAAACACTCGATAATTTGTCTATCCATGGTATTGATTGCCACATCGGCTCTCAGTTAACGGATATCGAACCTTTCATCGATGCGACCGATCGCCTGCTTGCGTTGATCGACCAACTACGTGCTAACGACATCAACATCAAGCATCTTGATGTTGGTGGTGGCTTGGGTGTGGTTTACCGTGATGAATTACCACCGCAACCTTCAGACTACGCGAAAGCTTTATTGGCACGCCTAGACAATCATTCTGATCTAGAGCTGATTTTCGAGCCTGGAAGAGCGATTGCGGCTAACGCTGGTGTATTATTAACAAAAGTCGAGTTCCTTAAGCCAACAGAGCATAAGAACTTTGCCATTATCGATGCGGCAATGAACGACCTGATGCGCCCTGCACTTTACCAAGCTTGGCAAGATATTGTTCCAGTTAGCCCGCGTCAGGGTGAAGCTGTGACTTACGATTTAGTTGGCCCAATCTGTGAAACGGGTGACTTCCTAGGTAAAGATCGTGATCTTGTTCTTGAAGAGGGCGATTTACTGGCCGTTCGTTCAGCGGGTGCTTATGGCTTCGCAATGTCATCTAACTACAACACTCGTTCGCGTGCGGCTGAAGTGATGGTGGATGGCGATAAAACTCACTTGGTTCGTCAGCGTGAAGAGCTTACAAGCCTGTGGGAACTTGAAAACATTCTTCCGGAGTAATTTTAAGCGTTATGCACTTCCATTTTTCTAAAATGCATGGTTTGGGCAATGATTTCATGGTCGTGGACTGCATTACTCAAAATATTTTCTTTTCTCCAGATTTGATCCGTCGTTTGGCGGATCGTCACACTGGTGTGGGTTTTGACCAGTTACTTGTGGTTGAAGCTCCCTATGATCCAGAAACTGATTTCCATTACCGCATATTCAATGCGGATGGCAGTGAAGTGGAGCAGTGTGGCAATGGTGCGCGTTGTTTTGCACGATTCGTTCGCATGAAAGGCTTAACGAATAAGTACAGCATCAACGTGAGTACCAAGAAAGGAAAAATGGTTCTCAAGATTGAAGATAATGACCAGATCACTGTCAACATGGGTATTCCTGAATTCGAACCAAGCAAGATTCCATTTAAGGCGAAGCAGCCAGAGAAGACGTATATCCTAAGAACGGATGTACACACCTTGTTCTGTGGTGCTGTTAGCATGGGTAATCCACATGTGGTAACTGTGGTTGATGACGTCGATACCGCGGATGTGGATACCTTAGGTCCACTGCTTGAATCTCACGAACGTTTTCCTGAACGTGTTAATGCTGGCTTTATGCAGGTGGTTAACCGTGAAGAGATTCGCTTGCGTGTCTACGAGCGTGGGGCGGGTGAAACACAGGCGTGTGGTAGCGGTGCATGTGGCGCTGTTGCGGTTGGTATAACTCAAGGCTTATTGGCTGAGAATGTGAAGGTTAGTCTACCAGGCGGCGACTTACACATTAGTTGGCAAGGCCCGGGAAAGCCTCTGTTTATGACTGGCCCAGCAACGCATGTGTTTGATGGTCAACTTTCTTGTTAATAACGATAATAACAAATAGATTTATAAAAAATAAAGGATAGGTTTTGTCTTACGTTGAAGGCGACACTCTGACTGCAGAAGTGGTTGCGGAATATTTACGTGATAACCCAGATTTCTTTCAAAACAGGAAAGATTTGGTTGATCGCCTTGCTATTAATAATGTTGAGCAAGGCGCTGTTTCTCTGGTTGAGGTACAGCTTAAACGCCAGCGTCATAGAATCGAAGAGCTGGAAGAAGAGATCACTGGCCTGATGTCACTAGCGGCGAATAATGATAAAACTTTCTATGAATTCATGGATCTGCAAGCTCAAGTGTTGAAATGCAGTGACTTCATTGAGGTTATCAAGGCTGTTGAACAAAAAGCGTTAGAGCTAGGGCTTAAGGCTCACGTTCGAGTTCTCTCACAGTTAGGCTTTTATCAGCTGAATGAAGAGCGCTACTCGAAGTTCTCGCTTAACCACTTCAATGGCAAAGATGCTTATCTAGGGCGATTGAGAAAGGCAGACAGGCACGATTTGTTTGGTGATTATCCAGTTCCAGAGCTAGGCTCTTATGTAGTATTGCCACTTGCTAAGCGATCTCCTCTGGGTGTACTCGCTTTTTCTAGTGAAGATGGCGGACACTTCCAGCCCCATATGGATACGCTATTTTTGCGCCATTTAGCACTTGTTGTCGCTCATTTGGCGGACACCTTACCTTGGCAGATAAATAATGAGCCTAGAGCCCAAAATACCTCTTCCTAACAGCCTTCAAAATCCACTTTCTCGCTTCTATGAATATCTCAGAAGCGAGAAGGGACTCAGCCTGCATACCCAACGCAATTACAAACAACAACTTGAAACCATGGCCGCTCATTTAGTCACTCTCGGACTAAGGGATTGGGCTCAAGTCGATGCGGCGTGGGTAAGACAGCTTGCCAGTAAAGGTATGCGTGAGGGAATGAAGGCGAGCAGTATTGCGACTCGCTTATCGTCACTGCGCAGCTTCTTTGATTTCCTTGTTTTGCGCGGTGATATGACTGCTAACCCTGCTAAAGGAGTTTCTGCACCTCGCAAACAGCGTCCTTTGCCTAAAAACCTCGATGTTGATGAAGTCGGGCAGCTGCTTGACGTAAACGAGGACGACCCGTTATCGATTCGTGACAGAGCGATGATGGAAGTGATGTATGGCGCAGGCTTACGACTGGCTGAGTTGGTCGGTATCAATCTTAAAGATGTGCTAGGTCGACAAGGCGAAATCCGAGTGATAGGTAAAGGCGACAAAGAACGTAAAGCCCCGTTTTCGGGTTTGGCTAAAGAGTGGGTCGATAAATGGCTCAAAGTACGCGGTGAATTGGCTTCGTCGGGAGAAACAGCGCTGTTTGTCTCCAAATTAGGGACCCGGATCTCTCATCGCAGCGTGCAAAAGCGCATGGAGGAGTGGGGGAAGAAGCAGTCTGTCGCGAGCCACATTAGCCCGCATAAACTGCGTCACTCCTTTGCAACACATGTACTTGAGTCGAGCCAAAATCTTCGTGCTGTTCAAGAGTTACTCGGCCATGAAAACATCTCGACCACTCAAGTGTATACCCACTTAGACTTCCAACACTTAGCACAAGCTTATGACCAAGCTCATCCAAGAGCTCGTAAGAAGAATAAAGATTAGATTAAAGGTTTAACTATGCGAATTTATCGAGGGCTAAAGCCCATCAAAGCCATGACCTTTGATTTGGATGATACCTTGTACGACAACTGGCCTGTGATCATGAAGGTTGAGAAAGAGATGGCACTGTGGCTTTATCAAAAGCATCCTGTGTCTGCATCTTTATCGCTAGAAGAGTGGCACGGGATCAAGCTACAAGTTGCATCTGAAAACCCAGCTTTAAAACATGATGTCACAGTATGGCGTGAAACACAGATTAAGCGTGGTTTGTTACAACTGGGTTATTCTCAGCAGCAAGCAGAGCAAGCCGCTCGTGAGGGAATCGAACATGCCTTGTGGCTGCGTAATCAAGTCGATGTGCCACAAGAAACGCATCGAGTGATGACTGAGCTGAGCCAACGTATTCCTTTAGTTGCGATTACTAATGGCAATGTCGACCCACATAAAATTGGCTTGGGACAGTACTTTCAATTAATCCTTACAGCCGGTCCTGATGGCAGAGCAAAACCCTACCCAGATATGTTTGATAAAGCCCAGCAATACCTAGATTGTGACGCTGAGAATATTCTTCATGTTGGTGATCATCTGAGAACGGATGTCTATGGAGCTAAGAAAAATGGTTTCCAAGCGTGCTGGTTTAATGATATGGGTTCCAATTTATATTCTTCCCCGAAGGCAACAGTGCTACCTGATGTTGAAATAGAGCAACTTAGTGATCTTGTGCGATTAATTTAATGACTGTTGTAAGCGTATTGTGTCGCATTTATGATATTGAATTGTTACATTAGTCACAATTAAATGCCTGTTTAGGCTAGGATAATTGGCGACTACTTTCTATCGAGATCTATCAGTCATAGCAGTAGTTGCGGGTTCTCATTTCACTCGATTTCGAACAAGGGTTGGCATGCAAACATTTACATTTCTCGCAAATACTGAGGAGTCCTTTAAGTCTCAAATTGATCAGCGAGAGTGGTGTGAAAGCAAACAGTACCTTATTCAAATTCTCTCTACTCAATCCTCAGATATCGCTCGTCGAATTGCGAGTGTTGCCCTCAATCGTATAGAACATGCAACGTTAATCGGTCAGAGCGCCCGTTATGTTATTTGCGATAACAGCCTAAAGAGTGAATGTACTTTAGTCATTATTAGTGAATTTAACGATACCTATTTAACGTCTACAGTTCAGACATTTACCGGTAACCCAAACCAAGATAGCCAAGATCTCGCTTCTCAATTAAGCCTTACAGAAGAAACCCAAACGGTTATCAGCTTGTGCGATCAGGTTGAAGGGCGTGATTACCCTATCTATAGCGCCTTTGAGAATTTGTCTTACGCATTACCTGTTGCTGGTGGGCTGTGTCATGAGAATGAATATGGTCGTTGGGTCATGCATAACGAACAAACTTACCAACATGCGTGTGTTGCTGTCGCATTGACTAACCCTAAGTTGAAGGTTTGGTCGGACGCGTACTCTGAGTGGAATCCGATTGGGATGAAACTACGAGTGTCGCATGCTGTCGGAAATCGTTTATATGCGTTGAATGACAAGCCGGCTATCGAGGTGTTTAAACAATACCTTGCGGATGGTAAAGATCTCCCTTTCAGTCAGCTGATGAGCTTCCCACTGTATCGAGAACTTGGCAGAAAGAAGGGCATCTCGACGCCTCTACGCATTAACGATGATGGTAGTATCGAGTTTGATAGCCCTTGGCATGTCGGTGAAGAGGCTCAGTTTTGTTATAACCACCCTTCTTTGACCGCAGAAAAAGTGCGTCATGGTGCTGAGATGCTTGCCATGCATCAGCCTGAATCTGTGATCATCTATAATTGTGTCTCTCGACTTGAATTTATCGACAGTAAACTTGAGCTTAAACCATTTGAAGGGATAGTAAACGCGTGTGGTGCATACTGTATGGGTGAGCTATATCGCAATGACGATCGACAAGAGATACTGCATCACAGCCTTACCTATATTGCGATGAGAGAGTCGGACGAGATTAATGAGTTTCGTTGTGAAGATTTCCAGCGTGACTCAACGGTATCGCCACTACTCAACCTAGTCAGAAATGCGGTCGCTGACCTCGATAGCATGAACACTCAGATGGAAAAAAAACTCCATCAACAAGCACGTCGCTTAACCGAAAGTTACCGTATTGATTCTCGTACTGGGCTACCTAACCGTATTGTATTAAAAGAGCGCCTCAATACGATTTTGTTCAATGAACATCTACTGACGCTGAAGCTGACTAATTTCCATCAAGTTAATGAAAAATACGGTTATCAAGTGGGTGATCAGTTACTGCTTGATCTGTCGAATCATTTTGTCGAACGATTGCACCTGAGTGTGGCTAAGGAATCCAAGGTAAAGGTTGAGCTGTTCAGTATTGGTGTCGGTGAGTGGGCGATCATCTTTAATGCGAGTGTCGATAGCGTGAAGATAGAACAACGTTTTGTTGAGTTTGCTGATGGCATTGAGCACATTAATTTTGAACCATATGGATTAACCGACATAGATTACCTTTCGGTTTCCCTGTGCGGTGGTTTCGCTAGTCGCTGTGATTTCTTAGCTGATAGTGGTGATGAGATCTTGTTGAAAGCGATTGAAGCTCGACGCTACGGGGTGCGGAACAATACTCACATCACTAATGCTAAAAACATTCAGGTGAGTGAGGAAGATCGTAAAGAGCAACTAGGCTGGCTGAGCTGTGTAAGCCGCGCAATCTTGGATCAAAACATCATCACCTACTCACAGCCGATTGTGGCATCAGGTACCCACGAAATGATTGGCCAAGAGTGCTTGGTCAGAATCATGGAGTCGGACGGTACCATTGTACCTCCAGGTAAGTTCTTACCCATTATTGCTGATACGCATCTCTATACTCGACTTAGCCGGCACATGATTAGAAACACTATTGGCTACATGGCAAATAAGCAGAGCTCTTTTTCTATCAATCTATCCCCACAAGACTTACTGAGTGACAAGACGCTTGAGGTTCTCGAGTCAGCGATTAGTGGTATGAACGATCCTACTCGACTTGGCCTAGAGGTTCTCGAGTCTGAACAGATCAAAGATTATGGCCGCATGATAGAAGTGTGTGATCACTTCCGTGCTCTTGGGGCGAGAATCATTGTTGATGACTTTGGCTCTGGTTATTCCAATATTGATGAGATCATTAAGCTTGAGCCGCAAATCATTAAGCTCGACGGTAGCTTGATTCGCAATATCGACAAAGACCAAAAGCAAAGGAATATCGCCTCTCAATTAGTACGCTTGTGTCAGGTGTTTAACGCCAAAACAGTTGCCGAATTTGTCCATAACCAACAGGTTTGTGAAATTGCAGAGCAAATGGGAGTCGATTATCTGCAAGGTTATTACTTCGGTGAGCCTAAGCGATTGTTTTAGTTATTAAAGGTATTAATAGCTTAATCTCTTTTGCTTTTAAAGTGCCCCATCGCCATAGATGAGAGTTTTTGGTGGATTGAATGATGTCTAACTAACATCACATTATTTATAAGACGATTGTAAGTATTCTGTGTAAGCTTTATCTATAATAAGCACAATAACAAATCATTAACGTAACGATTAATGTGAATATGCAATCGACCTCTTTCCAGATACAAGACATTAAGTACACCCAGCGTGAATTGCAAAAGATAGATTTTCATCAACATGACAATCTACTGATTCAGGTGTTTTCTTCTTTCGAGAAAGATTCGGTGTTGGCTGCCTGCCAAGTAATTCAGTCGACTTTCCCCAACGCCAAATTGATTGGTTGTAGCGCTAATCACTACATCAGCCAAGGTGTGATCCTGCATAAAGGTCTCTATGTTATTGTTACTCGCTTTGAGGTGACGTCTTACACTTGTGGTGTTGTCAAATATAGCGAGCAACCTCGACGGGATAGCCAAGCGATGTGGCAGCAGCTTGAATGTAATGCTGATACTCAAAGCATTATTTGTTTCGCCGATCGCTTGCAGATAAATAACCAAGATTTATTTTCAGCGTTTGAGCAGTCGATACATTCATTACCTATTTGTGGCGGTGCATCGACCATTACAGAGCATGGACGATGGGTGATGCTCGATGGTATTTGCTATGAAAATGCCTATGTCATGTTAGCGTTGCACAGTGTTGAACTCGCAATTACTAAGGGGTATTACTGCGAATGGAACCCCATTGGTCGTACCTTCCGAGTGACTGGTGCTCAAGATAATCGGCTAGCTGAATTGGACGGTATACCTGTCCGAGAAGTCTATAATCGTTACCTCGCTGACGGTCTCGAAATCCCTTTTGAGCAACTGTATAACTTCCCCTTGATGGTCGGTGAACCAAAAGACCAGAACACTCACTTACCGCTCAAGGTGACAGAGGGCGGAGAGATAGAATTCAGTGGGTCGTTTCAGGTTGGTGATGAGGTGCGGTTTTGTTATGACCACCCTTCATTGACCCTAGAGCAAATCCGATTGGGCGTTCAACAGATTGCTTCCCATAAACCAGAACAGTTTTTTATCTACAACTGTACCTCTCGCATTGATTTCATTGATGGCAACCAAGAGGTTGAGGTTTTCCAAGCATTAGCGGACACCTATGGCGTGTACTGCATGGGAGAGCTCTATCAAGATAATGGCCAGCAACGAATTTTGCATCATAGCCTCACTTATCTTGCGCTTAGGGAAGGTGAAGGCAAGGCGGTATTGCCATTAGAGACACAACCCGCGACCAATATTTCCCCTCTGTTTTCATTGATACGAAATGCTCTGCTTGATGTCGATGAGATGAACAACAGCATGGCGAGTAAGATTCAACAGCAAGCGACCGCATTGACCGCGAGCTACCGAATTGATCGCCGTACAGGTTTACCTAACCGAAGCGTACTGCGTGAAAAACTGTCAAAAATGAGTAGTGATAGTCATTTGTTGGCTTTGAAAGTCACCACATTTGGCCAAATCAATGAGAAGTATGGCTATCGAGTCGGTGACAAGCTTCTGCATGATTTAAGCGAGTATTTTCAAAAGGCGCTGTGGCAGTTCTTTGATGAGGGGTGTCAGCTCTATAGCATTGGTATTGGTGAGTGGGCGGTGGTGTTTGATAGTTGGGCCAGCCAAGAATACATTCATCAGCGTTTCTCTGAATTTTCAGATCAAACCGAGCATGTTAATTTTGAGCCGATGGGGCTACCCGATATCGATTATCTTTCGGTTTCAATCTGTGCGGGTGTCGCGAGTCGTCGAGACTTTCCTGAGACCTCGATTGATGACTTGTTACTGAAAGCGATTGAAGCTCGACGCAGTGCGGTGAGCCAAAATAAACATCTGGTGAGTGCCAAGACGTTAATTCAACTGGAGAAGCATCGCCAAGAGCAGCTTGGCTGGCTATCGTGTGTGAGCCGCGCAGTACTCAATCAAAATATTGTGGCGTGTTCCCAACCTATTGTATTGGCGCATAGCCATCAGGTAGAAAGCTATGAGTGCTTAGTTCGAATTGAAGAGGACGGTCAGTTGATTGCGCCGGGTAAGTTCTTGCCGATCATTGAGGGAACTCATCTCTATACGCGTTTAAGTCGTCAGATGATAACGCGTACCTTTGATTTTATGAGTCAGCGAACCGATTCGTTCTCAATTAACTTAGCACCCCAAGATTTTAGCAATGAGAAAACCATTCTTCACCTTGAGCAAGCTATCAAGAAAATCAGTCACCCACAGCGTATTGGCTTAGAAGTGTTAGAAACGGAACAAATTCAGGATTACGGTCGCTTGATCGAGGTGTGTAATCACTTCCGCGACCTTGGTGTGAATATTATTGTTGATGACTTTGGTTCTGGCTATTCGAACATTGATGAGATATTGAAGTTAGAACCACAAGTCATAAAGCTTGATGGTAGTTTAATTCGGAATATTGATAAAGATAAGAAACAGCGCAAGATCGCTCAGCAATTGGTGAGTTTATGTCAGATTCTGAATGCTAAGACGGTGGCTGAATTTGTTCATAACGAACAAGTGTGCCGTATTGCCGAAGACATGGGTGTCGATTACCTGCAAGGTTACTACTTTGGTCAGCCTCAACGCTTATTCTGATAGGGAGAGTAAAATCTCTTTTCAACGAACAGCTAGAGTGTGCGTTTCACGTGAAACACTAAATGGTTCAATAGATTAAAGTACTATGTAAAAAGGGTGAGCTCATGGCTCACCCTTTTTGCTTTTAGTATCTGTCCCGTCCTGAAATGTGCTTATTGCCTTCGCGTGCGCCTGCTTGGCCTATTTGAGGGCGTGGCCACATTTGTCGGCGTGGAATACTTTTAGATACTGTTGGTAGTAGTCATCAATGAGCTTGGCAGGTTCGCTTTCACCTAAAGATTTGAGCAATTCAATGCCCACTTCGCAAGTGCACAAATGGCCACTGTCTTGATTGCGGCGCAAGGTGTAAGAGGATTCGCTGGTGATGTCGAGATGAACTTGTGGGACTGCTTGTAACCACGAGCTCTTGTTAAGCATCTTCTTTGCTTCTTGCCATGTGCCATCCAAGATGATGAATAGCGGTTTACGATTCTGGGCTTGGGTCATCACAGCTTGCTGACACTCGATGCTTTGATCACTTGGGAATAAAAGAAACGGTTGTCGTGTTTCATCTTCAAGCAGTGCCATTAGCTTTGCTGGTGGTATTTTCCTTTGCCATACCAAGGACTGACACTGCTCAAGAGATTGCTGAAGCAGCTTTCCGGTGTTGGTGTCTCGCGACAGCTCATTCTCATGAGTCAATAGTACAAGATCGGTTTGGCTTTGAGCCGTCGGTATTAGGTGACAAACGCACTGGTGAGTGAAGCCACAATCAGGGCAAGCTTGTTGGTTACTCATGTTTACAGCTTCACTCCACTTTGTGCGGGTGAGATACTATCAGCAAACAAAATCACGTCGCTGATATCAGCATCATCTGCAACTGGAGCGACACTTGGGTTTAGCGGGTAGCTGACACCAGAGTAGGACAGTGTGTGTTTCGCAGGTGTTGCACCGCCGCCACTGACATTGAAGATCAAATCCTGCCATCCGTGGTTTTGCGATTTACCTAAGCGTATGTCGCCCTTAACCAGTGTCACTCGGCTATTGAAGCGCCAGTTATCTTGATGGTTTTCGAAAATCAGCAGTGTACAGCCACCAGAGCCACACCAATCGAGTTGGGCAAACAGCTCTTCTTTACCGTCACCGTTGAGGTCGTAGGTTAACCAGCGGTACTTGGTGTCGTCAGGTGAACTGTTGTTGATCTTAAAATACTCGCGGATCGCTTGGTCGACTTTTGGATCAAGTTGATCACTGGAGTTCACCTGTTTTGCGGTTAGATCAACATTAGCGGTGGTGTTTACTTGAGCTTGCGCACTCTTAGCTTCGAATAGCACTAGACCGCCATTGGCAATCGGATAGACCACGTTGCCCACTTTCTCTTTTTCAGCGGCGAGCTTACCGTTATCGAGCGTGAAGATGCGCTCAGAGATCAAGTACTGTTGCTGGTGGCGAGTCATAACCACTTGTACCTGATTTTGGTTCAGTTGCTGCCAGAAGCCCTGTTCAACAATAGAAGGGTCTCCATTGCTGTACGAGTATGTCGTAATGGCGCTGTGGTCATCGTTGAGCTCAAGGTTGATAGAGAATCCAGTATTCTGCGTTGAGCTCGCGAAGTAGAGCCCACTCCAGTCCAGCGTTGAGTCTTGGTTAGAGACCGTTGCACAGCCATTATAGTTACTGTCATTGAGGTTAAGCTTGGCATGCCATCCATAGATAGAATCACTCATGCCGTCGCTACAGCTCTCTTTCGTAAGGTTGAGTTTGCCTTGCGCTGTTTTACCTTCTAATTGGTAATCACGACTGCTTGGTGTAGTGCGGCTGGATTCAATATCCAGGAGCTGTGGTTGTTCGCCCATCTTGGTGTATTTGAGCTGGTCTTTATCGAAGGTTGCTGACCAGAAGGGTTCATTACCGAATACTCGTGTTGAACACAGTGGTTGGTCACAACGATTAGGGTTTTCTGCGGTTAGGATATTCACTTGTTCAACCACGAAACGCGCCGTGAAATCTGCGTTATACCCGGTTTGGCTCGGCACGGTTAGATGACCAATCAGCTCGCCGTATAAGGCTTGGTAAGGTCTCGTTGAGAGCCCTTGTGTTTCTAATGCGAGTTCTGGCGTTAAATCTAACCAGTATTGTTGTTGGCTACCGCAAGGGGTGAAGGTTCGGCTTTCATGGCCAACCACAACTTGACCACGCATGATGAAGGTTTGCGGTTGAATGCTCAGTGGCTCATCCAAGGTTGCTGGTGGTAGTTCTGGCTTTTGGGGGGCATCTGGCGCTGTGACACAGCCTTGTAGAGTGAATGCGACTAGCCATGTCACTGGGTTTTTCATTACCTTCATGTTATATCTTCCTCGGAGCAACCGTTAATTGGATTTATTATGGCATATTGGTTATTTAAAACAGAACCCGACACCTTTTCTATTCAGACTCTGAGAGTACAAACAACCTCTTGTTGGGAGGGTGTACGCAACTATCAGGCTCGAAACATGATGCGTGATGACGTCAAGCTTGGAGACTTGGTGATGATATACCATTCATCATGTAAAAAAGTTGGTGTTGCGGGGATCGCGAAAGTAACCAGAGAAGCCTATCCAGACCACTTTCAGTTCGACCCAGAGAGTGATTACTACGATCCTAAGTCTTCACCTGATAACCCGCGCTGGATAATGGTTGATGTTGAGTTTGTGCGAGTGACTGAGCGCTTGATTCCTTTGGCAACGCTTAAAGCCATGCCTGAACTGTCAGAAATGCCACTGGTTAAACGGGGCAACCGATTATCGATCATGCCGGTTACCGAACAAGAGTGGCAGGCAATATTAAGCAAAGAAATACTGGGTTCTCGATAGCGTTAGAGAGAGCTTTTTACGTAAGGTTCAAAAAAGGCAGCCAGTTGGCTGCCTTTTTATTTATTCAGATCTCTTCGACGAGACGAGATTAGAGCAGGTGCTTTTCTAGATAGTGAGCAACGGCGTCGTCTGCGTTGCTGCCAATCACTTCATTATCTGGTAGAGCTTTCATCACTTTTTCATGTGATGTGCCCATGATTAGACCTTTACCCGCCATCGCCAGCATCTCTGCGTCATTCATGCCATCACCAAAGGCAACACAGTTATCCAGTGTCAGGTTCAATGATTTCGCAACAGCGTCTAAGGCGTGGCCTTTAGATACTTCAGCGGCCATCACTTCTAAACACCAAGGTGTTGAGAAGGCGATGTTCAGTTTGTCTCCAAACGCATCTTTTAGCTTTTGCTCAAACGTAACAAGATATTCATGATCTTGTTCTGGGTGTGTGAAGAAGACCTTAGCAATGCCATCGCTTGGGGCATTATCAGCTTCAAATCGCTTGTAGCTAAAGCCAGACTCACTATGGAACTTGGCGAGCATTTCGTCTTCACGGTCGAGTAGCCAATCTTCATTCTGGTACATATGAATAAAGATATTTAGATCTTGGCGAACAATATCAATAACTGGTTGAACTAATTCCTGAGGTACGTCCTGGCTATACATCAGTTGATCGTTCTGGTCGTGCACGCGAGCACCGTTTGACGTGATCATGTATGCCGGAATCCCTGAGATTTGACGAATCCCTGCTACGTCGACGTGATGGCGACCCGTAGCGAAGATAAAGGTGTAACCTTGATCGTGTAACTTCTTAAGCGTTAGTTTGGTAAAGTCGCTTAGCTGATGGTTGGGAGCCAAAAGCGTACCATCTAAATCAGAAGCAACAATTTTCACGGAATCTTTAAGTGCAGGAATAGTCATTTAACCCTCATTGCAAAATGCTTAGCAAATATCAATACTAGCCGACGCTAGCATCGTTTTAACTACAATATCTCTAGGTGGAAATTGTATGCCAATTTCATGCAAGAAAAGAGGGCAAAGCTCACTTACTTCTCTTCCTCTTTAGTGCTTATCTTCTTGGTCGGTTACTCAGCTTATTAGCTTATTAGCTTATTAGCTTATTAGATCTAGGCAAAAAACTGATTGATAGCATCCAGTGTGTGATTACGGTATTTATCTTGCTCAAACAGCACCTCATGCCTAGAACCCTCAATCAATTTAAACTGGCAATCAGAGTTGGTTTTCTTCAGTTTAGATATGAACTTCACTTGAGCTCTGTTACTGACAATTTTCTCTTCTCCAGCCTGAATCAACAGCAGCGGAATCTTGATCTGACGAGTTTGTTGGATAGCCTGTTTAGCTGCCATTAATCCTTGCCATACCCAGCGCGTGCTTGGCCCACCCACTTGCAATGATGGAGATTCGTCATACAAACGACGGAACCACTGGTAACGAACTTTACTGTGACTTAGTAAGTTGTTTTCGAAAGGCTTCGAGTAATACGCTTGTTGACCAGGAGCATAAACAGGCTTGGCATGGTAAGCGGTGAGCACTTGTCCAACTATCATCGCGATAGGTTTCAAGTACCATTCAGTATTGATCCCAAACATCGGAGCGCACAGAGTGACTTTGTCAAACGGGTGGTTGGGATGAGTTTGCAAGTAGCGAGTGGCGATTGTACTGCCCATCGAATGTGCGAGCAGGTAGCGATTGGAATACTTGCTAAGATCAAAACTGGCAATAATGTCAGACATATCTGATACGTAATCATCAAACTCGTGAATGTGACCAATGTCAGAGTCTGTTACCATACGTTCCGACTGACCTTGACCTTGGTGGTCAAATGAATAAACGTCATAACCTTGCTGATAGAAATCATAAAAGAGCTCTTGGTATTTTAAGCAGCATTCGATGCGACCATTTGAAATAACAATAGCTTTGGTGTGTGTCGGAGACGTTAAGCTACACCAGTACAATCTTTTTTTACCAGATGATGTGATATAACCATCCTTTCGTTGTTGCCAAAGGGTGGAGATCGGGTGTTTAATCGCTTGCTCGAACTCAGGTTCTTGCGTGTATGAAAACAGGGTGGCACTGTGGTTTTCCATGGGAAATTACCTGAACTGATGCATGTGAGAGCGTCATCGCTACTAATGTTGTTAGATTAAAGAACTAGTAAGGAAATGCAAATGGATACTCATGTTTGGCTTGCTTATGTCGTCACGGCGATTTTGTTTAGTTTGGCACCGGGCTCAGGTACCGTTAACTCAATCAGCAATGGGCTCAGCTATGGAACCAAGAAGTCACTTGCGTCGATCGTAGGCTTACAGCTCGGTCTTGCATTTCATATTATGCTGGTGGGAGCGGGTATTGGTGCACTAGTGGCAAAATCCGCCTTGGCATTTACCATCATCAAATGGGTGGGCGTGGTTTATCTTCTATGGTTAGGCATTCAAAAGTGGCGTGATAACTCTAGCTTGGTGGCTTCAGAAGAAAAATCAACGCTATCGAGTGGCAAGCTGCTAAGAAATGCAGTGCTTATCAATTTGACTAACCCAAAATCTATCGTGTTCTTAGTTGCTCTGTTTCCGCAATTTATCGATCCGACACAACCGCAAGCACCGCAGTTGTTGGTGCTTGGAGTGACCACTGTATTTATTGATAGCGTGGTTATGTTGGGTTACACCTCATTAGCTTCACAAATGGGACGTTTTATTCGCTCAGATCGCATAATGGGTAAGATAAATAAAATATTTGGTGGTATGTTCATGGGCTGCGGCGCTTTGCTGGCTGCCGCCAAAGCTTAATGAAAGTAATAGAGTTATAGTTAAATCAATTAGAGTTATCAATAAATGACCGCTACGTACGTTGCTCGACAACCTATCTTAAACCGTAACAAGAACACGCTTGGTTATGAGCTGCTGTTTCGTGACGGTGATAGGAATGCCTACCCCGCGCATATTGAGTCTAATCGAGCAACGTATCGCCTGATCGTTGAAAACTTCTTGTCAGTTGGGCTTAACCCTTCGATCCCATCTTCACGCTGCTTTATTAATTTTCCGTATCAAAGCTTGATTCGTCGTCTTCCAATGAGCTTACCGAAAGATAAGGTCGTGGTTGAGATTCTTGAAACCTGCCAACCGACCGATGAGCTATTAGAGGTAATCAAAGAGCTCTATCAAGCAGGGTATATGATTGCCCTAGATGATTTTACTTCGACACCTGAGTGGGAACGTTTCCTTCAATATACGCATATTGTTAAGCTTGATATCATGCAGATGGGTTTGGATGCGGCGTGTGAGTTAGTCAAAAAGAACGAAGGGAAGAAGTATAGTTTTCTTGCTGAGCGGGTTGAAACGGAACAAGAGTTCCAACAAGCGAAAGAAGCAGGGTTTAAGTTTTTCCAAGGCTATTTCTTTAGTAAGCCCGAAATCATAAAGACTAAGTATATTAGCCCAGAGCAAGTGATAGCGATGGAGCTATTCCAAGAGGTCTGTAAGCCGGATGTCGACTTCCAACGTGTTGAAAGCATCGTCGCGAAAGATATTGCCTTATCCTATAAGCTTCTGCGTTTTGTGAACACTATGTCACCCCGCCTTGAGGTCACCATCTCTTCATTTCGTCAGGCCTTGGTTTATTTAGGGCAAGAGAAACTGAAAATGTTTGTCTCGCTAGCAGTAGCGTCTTATGTCTCTGACAAAAAGCCCAAAGAGCTGTATGGCCTGTCTTTGCAGCGTGCGCAGTTTTGCCAACGGATGTCTCGTTACCAAGTATTTAAAGGGCATACTGAACAAGCCTTTATGATTGGTTTGTTCTCATTGCTTGATGCGTTGCTCGATCTGTCGTTAGAGAACTTAATTGAACAATTACCGCTATGCACAAGTATTAAGGTCGCCTTGCTGCGCAGAGAAGGTCCATATGGCGCATTATTAGCGCTTGAAGAAAGTTTCGAACATGCTGATTGGCAAAAGATTGATGATCACTGTGCTGATTTAGGGTTGAACGTGGAACAAGTGAAAACAGAACTAACTGAAGCCCGACGCTGGAGCCATATTGTTACCAACAAACTCTGATACTTTTCGTTAAACTATTATGACAATGAAAACGCACGCCTTGACGTGCGTTTTTTTATAACTAAGATATATGCATGTCCATATATGAGTATGTAGCCATGCTTCCTCACCAATTTTTTAAATTACTGTCTGATGAAACGCGAGTGCGTTGCTTAATGATGATCGTGCGCCAAGAGTGCCTATCTGTTGGTGAGTTGACTCAGGCATTACAAGAAAGTCAGCCAAAGATTTCCCGCCATCTTGCGCAGTTGCGTTCAAACGGAATTTTAACTGACGTTCGCCAAGGGCAGTGGGTGTTCTACCGTCTGTCACAAGATTTACCGGGTTGGATGCTAAAGTTAATTGATGACCTTATCGCATCGAACTGTTTGAAAACTGAATACCAACAGGACATTGAGCGCCTAGAAGCCATGACTTCACGCCCTCAATGTTGCGTTTAATTTAATGTTTTTAGATTCACCACTAACTGAGAGAACACAATGACAGTTAAAGTAGGTATTAATGGTTTTGGCCGTATCGGCCGTCTAGCACTTCGCGCAGCATTCGATTGGGCTGATCTAGAATTTGTTCAAATTAACGATGTTGCTGGCGATACAGCGACACTGGCTCACCTTCTCGAGTTCGATTCAGTTCAAGGTCGTTGGAACCACGAAGTCGCTGTTGAAGGCGACGAGATGATCATCAACGATCAACGCATCAAAACCACCAAAGAGCGCGACATCGATGCGATCGATTGGTCTGACTGTGATGTGGTGATTGAAGCGACGGGTGTTCACCGTAAGACATCTTTCCTAAACAAATACCTTGAGCAAGGCGTGAAGCGCGTTGTGGTATCGGCACCAGTGAAAGAAGAAGGCATTGCAAACATCGTTGTCGGTGTGAACGATAATATCTTCGACCCAGCTGTACACAAAATCGTAACGGCAGCGTCTTGTACTACCAACTGTCTCGCGCCAGTGGTTAAAGTGATCAACGAGAAGCTGGGTATTGAAAATGCAGCCTTCACTACTATTCACGATCTAACCAATACGCAAACTATTCTTGATGCGCCCCATAAAGACTTACGCCGTGCACGTGCATGTGGCATGAGCCTTATCCCGACAACAACGGGCAGTGCTAAAGCGATTGTTGAGATCTTCCCAGAGCTTGAAAACCGCATCAATGGCCACGCGGTTCGTGTACCTCTAGCGAACGCTTCTCTGACTGACATCATCTTCGAAGTGAAGCAAGACACAACAGCAGAAGAAGTTAACGCGATGCTGAAAGAAGCGTCTGAGAATGAACTGAAAGGCATCCTTGGTTTTGAAGATCGTCCACTGGTTTCTATCGATTACAAAGGCGACCAACGTTCAACGATCGTAGATGCACTATCAACCATGTTAGTTGGTAAGCGCATGGTTAAGATCTACGCTTGGTACGATAATGAAATGGGCTACGCAACGCGCACAGCTGAGTTAGCACGCACAGTCGGCCTTGCTTAATACTCTTAATACTCTTAATACTTGAAGCTGCAAGCGTTGTTAACTGCGTAAGTTCACTGGAGCACCGGCCGCCCTAATCACATAGAACCCCTATGCTCATAGGGCGGAACTTCATTCCTTTGTAGGGAAAAGGTTGCCTAGCTGCAACTCCAATTATTTTGAGTATCGGTCTATATATAAAAGAATTTTAAGAGATTGATGACGATGACAAATTCTCAAGTACACCCAACATGGCAACTAGATCTAGAGCAAGGTGCGTTAGTGCTTACTCCGTGCCCAGGCACTAAGGAAGCTGACTTAGATGCATCTCTAGCGCAGCTTAAAGTGCAAGGCGTAGAAGCGATTGTGACAGCTTTAGACAGTGAAGAACTGGCAAGCAAGAATGTTTCTGAGCTAGGTGAGAAAGCGCAAGCATTAGGTATGCAATGGTTCGAAATCGAAATCGAAGACGATTGTGCACCGGGTGCTGATTTTGCTGCAAAATGGCAAGCAGCGAGCCCTGCACTACACCAAGTCGTGGATAACGGTGGCAAGGTAGCGATGCACTGCATGGGCGGTTCTGGTCGCACTGGCTTATTGGCTGCACACCTGCTGCTAGAGAAGAGTTGGGATCTGAGCAAAATTGTTCAAGAGGTGCAGGAACTGCGTCCGGGCGCATTCACTAAAGCCATTCAGGTTGAATACATTAATGGCGTAGCGAACGGCTAATAAACCATTGTTGTTATACAAGGGGCTTTTGGTATCTGGAGTGTTGAACTTATCATGATCCAAAAGCTCTTTTTGTTTAGATTGCAGAGATAGCTTTATGTTTTCAAATCTAAGTAAGAGCGTTCGCCAATACATGCTGGTGACCTTCAATTACTGGAACTTCACCATTACTGACGGTGCACTTCGTATGCTGGTGGTTCTGTATTTCTACGACCTTGGTTACAGTTCGTTAGAGATCGCCTCACTGTTCCTTTTTTATGAATTCTTTGGTGTGGTGACTAACCTAATTGGTGGTTGGTTAGGGGCGCGTCTTGGCCTCAATAAGACTATGAACATCGGCTTAGGGATGCAAGTTGTCGCCTTGGGCATGCTCGCTGTGCCAGCCGCAATGTTGACCATTCCTTGGGTAATGGCGGCGCAGGCCTTGTCTGGTATCGCTAAAGACCTCAATAAGATGAGTGCTAAAAGCTCGATTAAAACCTTAGTCCCGGATGAGCAGCAAGGTGCGCTTTATAAGTGGATTGCGATTCTAACCGGATCTAAGAATGCACTGAAAGGTGCCGGGTTCTTTATCGGTGGCTTACTGCTTTCGACGATTGGTTTCCAATACGCAGTGCTAGCGATGGCTGCTGTGTTGGCATTGGTGTTTGTTGGCAGTTTGGTAAGCTTAGAAGCAGGCATGGGCAAAGCGAAAACTAAACCTAAGTTTAAACAAATCTTCTCTAAGTCTGAATCCATCAATATCTTGTCGGCTGCGCGTATGTTCCTATTTGGTGCTCGTGATGTGTGGTTTGTGATTGCTTTGCCGATTTATCTAGGCAGTGTGTTTGGTTGGGACCACTCATGGGTGGGTGGTTTCTTAGCGGCTTGGACCATCGCATATGGTTTTGTGCAGGGTATTGCGCCTAAGATTACCGGTAAAGCGCAAGGCAAGGTGCCTGATGGTCATGCAGCGCTGTTGTGGGCGGGTGCATTGGCTATTGTGACTGCCGGTATTGCCTATGCGGTGCAAATTGGCTGGCAACCAGAGCTAGTTATCATCGGTGGTTTGATGGTATTTGGTGCCATCTTTGCGGTGAACTCATCACTTCACTCATATTTGATTGTGAGCTATGCGAAAGGCGATGGGGTGTCTCTTGATGTCGGTTTCTACTACATGGCGAACGCGATGGGTCGCTTGATTGGCACGATATTGTCGGGCTTGGTATTCCAAATAGCCGGTTTGTCTGCGTGTCTGTGGGTATCTTTTGCGTTCTTAGCGATAACGACGGTGATCTCTCTGCGTTTACCTAAAGTGTCGCAAATCTCAGCGGCATAAGCTTCAGCCGCATGAGCCTCATTTGTAAGAGTGAAAGTCGCATAAGCTTAAGTCGAATAACCTAGAGCCGAATGAGTTAAATTCGCGATAAGTACCTCCTTTAACACTAAGCTGACTTGGTATTTATTCCGGTCAGCTTTTTTATTGCTATAGTAGAATGATTGAATATTAATCAGGCATTTACATGAAGCAGCGAATTCTCTTTTTTGATTTAGCACGATGTGTCGCGGCCATAGCTGTTATCGCGATTCATGTTTTGGCGCCTTATCGCAATGAATTAAGCAATATTCCTTTCGGTGAGTGGCTGACCGCCATTACGGTGAATGGTTTCAGCCGCTGGGCAGTACCGGTGTTCATCTTGATTACTGGTGCATTGATGCTGAGTGATCAGCGCCCGTTTGACGCTAAATACTACCTCAAGCGCCGTCTGGGTAAGGTGCTGATCCCATTTATTGTTTGGTCGCTTTTCTATACCTACCTATCAGGTTGGTCGCTAATGGGTTTTGATGCCGACGTCAGTTGGGAGGTTTTGCTTAATAGTTATCACCACTATACCTACTATCACCTTGGTTTCTTCTATTACTTTATCCCACTCTACTTTGTGATTCCTTTTTTACAGATCATGGTCAGAAAGTACGGTGATAGATCTGTCTATGCCTTTACGGCGGTATGGTTGTTCACAACGTTATTGTTCTTATTGAAAATCGATGGCCCTTGGAGTCACGAATTGTGGTTGTACACCGGGTACTTACCGTTGGGTTACCTGCTGTATAAGATTGTTCCACTTAACAAGATGACTGTCGGCGTGAGTGTGTTACTTGGTGGGTTAGCGTTACTGACCACGGTTTACATGGTGGTTGACGCAAGTTTGGTAGCAGAAGAGTACACGGTAGGGCGTTGGTTATCTTACAAGACGTTGAACACCGTATTGGCGGCGAGCATGGTATTCATGGTGTGCCGTTATTATGGTGAAGGCTTGTCTGAGAAGAGTAATCAAGTGGTTGGTTTTATCAGTAAACACAGCTTAGGTATTTATCTGCTGCACCCGATTTTCTTATGGCCAATGAAAGAGTTCGGTTGGTATCAAGGACATCCAGCTTGGGTTATTCCCCTATGGATCGTGATCAGCGGAGCTGGCGCGTTATGGATGAGCTGCTTGGTCTCTAAGTCAGATAAAACACGTTGGTTATTGCCTTAGCGGTGGGTGCTAAGGCTTTCTGATGGATTGCTTAGAAGATACAGTTGAAGTACCTAATGTTTAGCGCTTCAATGCAAAGTGTAAGAACTTATCGCCTTGGTAGGTTAAGGTTCCTTTGTCGCCAGGGTTCAGGGCGTGGAAGTAGTGGATTCCGACTTGGAATTCTCGTTTTGGACCAACCACACCACGTTGAACGTAAATCCAATACTCTTGATCTTCTTGGCCTGGTTCTGCATCAGGAAGGTCGATGGATTGTTTGTCTAATACAGTGACGTTCACTTTCTTTTCTGGCGCATTTTCACCTTGTGAGTGCTTTCGATAGAAACCAAGAAATACCCAAGCCGCTAGACCGGCGAGTGCAAAGATGGCAAAAAAGAGTGAATTAGGCATGTAACCTCCATGTAGTCGTGATGGTTATTCTAATCTTTCAAGCAATAGGGATATGTGTTTCAAGCCGTTATTCGTGAACTGTTGTAAGCCAAGCTGATTATTTTTCGGCAGACATCACATTTAGAGGCCAGTTTGGGATAAAGCATTGTTATTTATTGTCTCTTTCTCTCGTAAATAACAGTGATTTTGTATAAGAATAGGGAAATGCTCGACTAGAATTATAGTGTGGAGTGGGAGGGCTAATATGACCGATATTGAAAAAGTGGTGACAAGAACTCGTAATATAGAGAAATTATTGAGGCTTCAATATCATGCCGAAGGCGAAGGATTGCATGAGCTTGTGTCAAGCTGTGAAGAAAGGCTACCGCACGATATGGTGAGTAAGCTGCGTTATATCGCAACGTGTCGTAATAAGGTAGTCAATGAGCATGAGGCTAAGTTGGAAGACCAACATAAGTTCATCATGATGTGTAACGACTGTGAGAAGGAGTTGACTCCACGTAGTGGTCGTTTTATTTGGCGAGTTGCAATCTTACTGATGATGGCAATGACTTTAGCTGCCGCTGGTTTCTATTATGCGAACTGGGATGTGTTAACACTGCATCTGTTTTCGAAGTAAAAAAATTGAACAAAAAAGGGACGCTAATGGCGTCCCTTTTTTTATCTGTAACTTGCTTAGTACATCATCGGTAGTGTCATTAGACCTACAACTACCGCGATCATTACAAGTCCTTGTCTTTGCGAAGATGAAATCATAACACTACTCCTAAATTTGGTTGTCTCTCGCTATGTTTTAAAGAATAGCACCACTTATGGCTTTAGATCAAGGATTACTTTCGAAACCTTTAAAAGTGATAGAAAACTATTGGGTTTTATATCAATTTTGCTATGTTTGCTGTGTATTTTGGTGTGTTCTTATTTTGTTCGCTATGGTTTTTTTTTGTTCTTATTTGTTTTAAGTTGTTGTTTTGTAATGGGTGTTTTGTGTAATTTATATTGTTAAAGGTTGTTAAACTGTATTAATGGGGCTTGGTGGTGCCTGGGTTTGTTTTATTGGGTTTTGTAGGTTTTAGGTTTGATTTTTGTGATGTTTTTTTGACAGGAAGCTTAGCGAAACCTGACAAAGTGGGTTTAAGAAAAGTAATTTACTTACTTTGTAAGTCTAGGTTTGTATAGTGTTGGAAGTTCCCTAATAAGTATGTTCTTGATTTTAACTGCTTGTTTTTAATGGTTTATTGTAATTTGTTTTAAATTTTTAATTGTGTGGTATTTGCATTGTATGGCGACATGTTGTGGATGTGACAAGCTAGAAGTGGTTGGAGTTGAAGTTTGAGTTCTCTAGCGTCAATTTATATGAGTTTTCCGATTAATGAGCCTATTTTTAAAAGAATAATCACTATCGCGGCGGGAATTATGACGACTTCAATCTAAAGAGGCTCTTTTTAGTGGAAGCGTAATCAAGATCCAATTTTGAAGGGCTGAGGCTTTACATCAACACCCGTGTGCCTAGACTGGCGACGATTAAAAGCAATAGGGCAAATGGTATGTGGAGTTGGTTGGCGGTTTCCTTGTCTGGTATTGGAGCAATAACAGGAACGAAACATGGGCATATCGGTCAGGCTTTATTGTATAAGGTCTTTACCTTTGTATTATTGGCGACTATTGCTCTAACTCAATCTGTTGTCGTTGATTTTACCTATTGGGTAGTGGCTGGGTTAGCGATCTCTGCGATCGCAGATGTGCTTCATACTGTTACTCAAAAACGTCTTCTGCATTTTGTTTGTTTCTTGTTGGCTCAACTTTGTTACAGCAAAGCATTTTGGTTACAGCTATCGGGAGAAATGGTCTGGTGGTTGTTCGCGCTGCTATTAGCTGCATGTATTGTTGCTTTCTTCCTATTACTCCCTCGTTTGGACAAGCTCGTCTTTCCAGTTGTTATCATGGGTATTGTGCTTATTCAGCTAGCTTGGGCTTCTGGTGAAGTCTGGTTACTTGAGCCTCTGCTATCACATGCTGTTGGTTTTGTTGGTTGCTGCGTGCTGCTGCTTTCCGCATTGGCATACGCCCTAAATTTCTATCGCAGCCCAATTAAGGGCGCTTACTTTTGGGTGACGGGCAGTTACTTTCTTGCACACGCTCTCATCGTAGCTTCCCTTACCATTTAGGGTAGAGCTCGCTTAATTCTGAGCTACATCAAGGCAGCTTAGATGAAAATTGGTACTCTACGTCTACTTCATTAAACATGAGATAGACTTATGACCACTGAAATCCACGCACACAACGTTTTAAATCTACTGAGTGAAAAGCCGCTGACTCGTGAAGAGTTGACGCAAGAGCTTGCTCAAACCTATGGCGCTGAAGCTCGCTTTCATACGTGTAAGCTGAACGGTCTGGATTTGGATGGCCTACTGAAGTTTTTTCTGAAAATGGAAAAGGTCGTGATCATTGATGACAAGCTTTGCACTAATCGCGAACGTGTTTGTAATCACTGATCTTGAATGACCATCAGTTCTTGTCGCCAGTGAACAGTGAACTGTGATTAGCGAGTGGATGCGATATTCTTGGCTCCACTCCGACCATTTCCCCCTCGTTTGGCTCTCATAAATACCCTTCTAATAACGTAAATTCCTAAGTTTGTTACTGTGTTCGAAAATCAATCTTGAGGCTGCTATACTCCGCGCACTTACGCTTTCGAGACAAACTTATGGAAATTTTATCTGCAGCGACCATGCTGTTTCTTATTATGGATCCACTTGGCAACTTACCAATCGTGCTTTCTATCCTTAAGCATATTGATCCGAAGCGTCGCCGTATTGTTCTTGTTCGTGAACTAATGTTTGCGCTGATTATCCTGCTGCTGTTCTTGTTTGCTGGCCAAAGCATTATGAACTTCCTGCATGTGCAGCCTGAAACCTTGAGTATCTCTGGCGGTATTATTCTTTTTATCATCGCGATTAAGATGATTTTCCCAAGTGCGGGTAGTATTACTGGCCTCGCGGCGGGTGAAGAACCGTTTATCGTGCCGATGGCGATCCCTATGATTGCAGGCCCGTCGGTGATTGCGGCATTGATTCTTTTGTCGACACAGCATCCTGACAACATGTTAGAGCTTTCAGGCGCAGTGATGCTGGCTTGGGGCGCAACCTTCTTTATTCTGATGTTTAATGGCTTCTTCCTGCGAGTACTGGGTGAGAGAGGCCTTAAAGCCATCGAACGTTTGATGGGCTTGTTGTTGGTTATGCTGTCGACGCAAATGTTCTTAGATGGTGTAAAGGGCTACATGGGCTAACATCAGTATCATCGCTGAATACAAAAGCGCCGCTCAAATGAGCGGCGCTTTTGTATCAACTGTTTCTGTCATGATGTTTTCTGTCACTAAGCGTTTTATATCTAAGCTTAAGCTTTATTACATCATGTGTTTGCGTCGGATATCGAGTAGGGCAAAGACGCCGAAAATCAATATTGACCACTTCTCCCAACGCGACATTTCGATCTTATCGCCAAAAGCACCGATGAAAATCAGCATCTGCAGGCCGTGCATGAAGAATAAGAATGCTGTCATGATATAAAGCGCAATCGCAGCATTACCCGGGAATGGGTAGAAAATATTGGCGATTAAGATAAACCAAACAAAGGCGATGGCTGCTTTTGCTAGTGGAAGCAAGAACTTCATTCAATAACTCCTATTCTTCAGTGATTCGATTGAACAGTCGGTAGCTCGACTGGCCAGTGGTCTTATCGCGATGTAATTCCCAGTTTTCTGGCATAGCTTCGAGTTTTAGCTCTTTCTCTGTCTCGACATAAATGATGGCGTTGTCTGCAAGCCAACCGTTACTCTCAAGCAGTTGTACTGTTTCTGCGAGTAAGCCTTTACGAAATGGAGGATCGAGAAAGACCATATCGTAAGGAGTGCCTGGCTTCTTAAGGAAAGAGATAGCATCAGTGTTGACCACATTGATGTTGTCTGCTTTGAGCTCTTTCGCGTTATCAGAAAGCTGTTTGGCCGCTTTTTGATTCATTTCGAGCAGTGTCACCATTTTTGCTTGGCGAGAAGCGGCTTCAAAACCTAGACCACCAGAACCGGCGAATACATCCAAGCAAGTCGAATGTGGGATATCTTGTGCCACCCAGTTAAAGAGTGTTTCTTTGACTCGGTCAATAGTTGGGCGTAACCCTTCTAAATCATGAACAGGCAGCTTTCTACCTCTCCATGAGCCACTAATAATTCGAACAAAGCCTCCGGATGGCTTTTTTTGTGATGTGTTTTGCTGGCGACGTCTTACCATAGATTTTTTGACCGCTAATAAAGTGATACTATACCGAGCCCAATTTAAGTGGGTTCGAGTATTAAATAAATTTACAATGACAAAGTGTATCAAGCTAAAAGCAAACTTATCACTGCTTTGTCATTTTTCTTTACTATTCGTTTGTGCAAGCTTGTATTGTATAACAATAGCAAAGAGTCGACGTGTATTAAGTCAATACAGCTAATTAGTAGATCTAGGAAACTCCTCTGATGACGGAAAAAAAGAAGCGCGGATTATTATCGTGGCTTGGTTTTGGTGAAGAAGAACAAAGCCCAAAAACTCAGAATGAAGCGAACGTAGAAAACGTTGAAGATCAAACTGAAGTTGAATCACAAGTTGAGACTGAACAGGTCGCACCTGAAGCTGAAGTCGCTAAGCCAACTGAAACTCAGTCAGTTGAATTTGAGCAAGCGCTTGAAGAGACTCAACAAGAGCAGCAACCTATCGCAGCAGAAGCAGAAGCAGAAGCAGAAGCAGAAGCAGAAGCAGAACAGGAAGAAGTGATGGCTCCTCAAGCTAAGGTTGAAGAAGTACAAGAGAAGCCGACAGAAAGCTTCTTTGCACGACTTAAGCGTAGCCTAAGCCGTACTAAAGCAAACATTGGTGCTGGCTTCTTTGGTTTGTTCAAAGGCAAGCAAATTGATGAAGACCTGTTTGAAGAACTAGAAGAGCAACTTCTGATCGCCGACGTGGGTATGAATACCACAGTTAAGATCATTGAAAACCTAACAGAAAAAGCATCCCGTAATGACCTAAAAGATGGTGAAGCGCTTTATGGTCTGCTCAAAGAAGAGATGTCAGAAATCTTGAGCCAAGTGGAACAGCCACTGGTTGTTGATACCACTAAAACACCTTACGTTATCTTAATGGTGGGTGTGAATGGTGTGGGTAAGACAACCACTATCGGTAAGCTGGCGAAACAATTCCAAAGTGAAGGCAAGAAAGTGATGTTGGCGGCGGGTGATACCTTCCGTGCGGCAGCGGTTGAACAACTTCAGGTTTGGGGGCAGCGTAATGATGTTCCGGTTATCGCTCAGCACACTGGTGCCGATAGCGCGTCTGTTATCTACGATGCGATTGAAGCCGCTAAAGCGCGTGGTGTTGATGTCGTGATTGCTGATACTGCAGGCCGTTTGCAGAACAAGAGCAACTTGATGGAAGAGCTACGCAAGATTGTTCGTGTAATGAAGAAGATCGATGATTCTGCACCGCACGAAATCATGTTAACGCTAGATGCAGGTACCGGTCAGAATGCGATTAGCCAAGCGAAGTTGTTTAGTGATGTGGCACCAGTAACGGGTATTACGCTAACTAAGCTAGATGGTACAGCGAAAGGTGGAGTAATTTTCTCAATTGCTGACCAGTTCCAGATTCCAATCCGCTACATTGGCGTGGGTGAAGGCATTGACGACCTGCGTCCATTTGAGTCGAAAGACTTTATTGAAGCACTATTTAGCCGCGAAGAGTAACGCGTGTAGCAAAGTGGTTTATCCTTAACCTGCTACCGTTTTAAATTTGATATGAGTGATCGTAAGAGGAATTTTCGGTGATCAAATTTCAGCAAGTGAGCAAAGCCTACCGAGGCGGACGACAAGCGCTCCAAAAAGTGGACTTTCATCTCAAACGAGGAGAGATGGCATTTTTAGGCGGGCACTCTGGTGCCGGTAAAAGTACCTTGCTGAAGTTGATCTGCGCGATAGAGCGTCCAACTGACGGACGTGTTTGGTTTAACGATCACGATATTACTCGTATCCCAGCCAAAGACATTCCCTTTTTACGCCGTAACATCGGGATTGTCTTTCAAGATCACCGCCTACTTATGGATCGCTCGATCTTCGATAACGTCGCTCTGCCTATGCGTATTGAATCTATTTCTGAAAACGAAATTAAACGTCGAGTCAGCGCCGCGTTGGACAAAACCGGTTTATTAGACAAAGCCCGTTGTTTACCAAGCCAGCTCTCTGGAGGTGAACAACAACGGGTCGGTATTGCTCGCGCTGTGGTTAACCGTCCAACTCTGCTTTTAGCGGATGAGCCCACCGGTAACCTAGATCCTGAACTATCGAGTCGTGTATTACGCTTGTTTGAAGAGTTCAACCGTGCTGGTGTCACGATCATGCTAGCGACGCACGATATCGGGTTAGTAAACACTCGCCCTCAATATCGTCATCTGGAATTAAACCAAGGCTTTTTGAGTGAGGTTGAAGATTATGGCCGCGAATAAGCGCATTAAGAAACCTCAATCCAATCGAGCAGCAAACCGGGCTTCAAGCGACGGTTTCTTTGTTGTTCATTGGAAACAAGCCAAGTCATCGTTCTCGCAAATGTGGCAGCGTCCGTTGGGTAACTTGCTGACGCTTGCGGTGATTTCAATGGCTTTAGCTATGCCCGCTTGTTTGTACCTACTGGGCAAGAACGTTGGTGAAGTGGCGCAAGATGTCACCAGCCCGTCACAAATTAGTGCCTATGTAGAGGATGGTATCCCTGAGCCGAGAGTCATGGTGCTCAAGGATGAAATCGAAAGTTGGGATCAAGTAGATCTGGTTGAGTACATTTCTCCGCAGCAAGGTCTTGAAGATCTTAGCCAGTATTCTGGTTTTGAAGATGCCCTAACCATCCTAGACGATTATTCACTGCCAGGTGTGCTTGTGATTACGCCAAGCGTACACAGCGATGCCCTAATTAAAGAACTGGCAGGCACAGTTAAACAACAAGAATTAGTCACCGATGTTCGTTTAGATGAAGACTGGTTAGCTCGACTGGATGCTATCAAAGCACTTGCAGCTGTCATCGTGATTACCTTAACGGTATTGATGCTGGGCGCAGTATTTCTGATTATCGGCAACACATTACGATTTAATGTGTTGGCGCATAAGGAAGAGATTCAAACTATGAAGCTGATTGGTGCTACCGACAGTTACATTCTTCGGCCATATTTGTATGCTGGAATGTGGTTTGGTGTGTTAGGTTCGATTAGCGCGTGGGTAATGACGGCATTGATTACCGTATTACTGAACAGCGCAGTGGATGACTTGGCTCAGCTGTACGATAGCCACTTCCGCTTAATAGGCCTGAGTTGGGATGAATCTTTACTGCTTTTGATCGTCGGAACCTTGCTTGGTAGTGTAGCTGCGAAGCTTTCTGCACAGCGTCATCTAAAAGAAATTGAACCAGTTTAGGTGAATAGAGTCATATTTATACGAAAAATAGGCAGTTCTTAACCAGTTTTTGCCTTGTATAGACGAATTGATTATGCATAATTACTTCCCCCTCCTTGAAACCTGTTCATTTTAGGTTCAAGATTGTCGGGTTTTAATAGATGTATTACTCCAGATCAGAGATTGATGAGGAACCGAATGGCAAACCAAGCGTATCAAATGGCTTTAGTCACACAAGATAGTTTAGATAGCTATATCCGCTCAGCGAACAGTTACCCAATGCTGACGCCTGACGAGGAACGTGGACTTGCAGAGCGATTACATTACAAAGGTGAGATCGACGCTGCGAAAGGCTTGATCCTTTCACACCTACGATTCGTGGTGCACGTTGCAAGAGGCTACTCTGGCTACGGGCTGCCAATGGCTGATCTTGTCCAAGAAGGTAACATCGGCTTGATGAAGGCTGTTAAGCGCTTTAATCCAGAAGTTGGTGTCCGTCTAGTCTCTTTTGCTGTTCACTGGATCAAAGCTGAGATTCATGAATACGTATTGCGTAACTGGCGTATCGTTAAGATCGCAACGACTAAAGCACAGCGTAAATTGTTCTTTAACCTTCGTAAGTCTAAAAAGCGTTTAGGTTGGTTCAATAACGGTGAAGTTGAGACGGTTGCGCGTGAACTGGGTGTTGAGCCTTCAGAAGTTCGTGAAATGGAATCTCGCTTAGCGGCACAAGACGCGACGTTTGAAGCGCCTATGGATGACGACGACGGTGGTTCTGCTTACACAGCTCCAGTTTATTACCTAGAAGATAAAGCGTCAGACGTTGCTGAGACGGTTGAAGCGGCTAACTGGGAATCACATACTAATAATCGCTTAGGTCTCGCATTGAAGAGCTTAGACGAGCGTAGTCAACATATTGTTCGCTCACGTTGGTTAGACGACAACAAAGCAACACTGCAAGACTTAGCGGATACCTATAGCATTTCTGCAGAGCGTGTCCGCCAGTTAGAAAAGAATGCGATGAAGAAATTGAAGCAAGCTGTTGGCGACTTCTAATAGCATTTAATTTTTAATAGTATTTGGTTTCTCATAGTAGCAAGCAAATAGCTTAATTTTGAAAAGGCCGAGATCGAGAGATCTCGGCCTTTTTGTTTTGGATCGATTTCTCAACTTTTGCGATCGAAATTTGCAAAATGATTTTGTGGATAACTCTGTGAGGAATTTATTCGTCAGCTGTCTAAAAGCAGGGTGTAGTAAGGCTTTGACAGGGTTTTTTGAGTGGGGATATGTTTCAGTTAACCCACAGTTAGATCAGGATTATTACTACATGTTGTGGATCTATTTTTAAAAAGGCACTTTATTCACGCAATTCACAGATTTATCCACAAATGGTGTAAAAGTGATCGCTGGTGGATAACCTTATTAAGTGGGTGTGATTGTTAGCCTTGGGATAGGTTACAATGGCAGCAAAGTAAATCAGTATAAAAAGAGAAAGTCATGGACCAGTTTAAACATATCGACGTTAAAGGCGCTCAAGCCCTTATTGAACAAAGTGAAGCTCGACTTGTCGATATACGAGATCCGCAATCTTTTGCGGTAGCCCATTCAGAAACCGCCTACCACCTGACTAACGATACAATGGTGTCGTTTATGGATGAGGTTGAGTTCGAACAGCCTATCTTAGTGATGTGTTACCACGGTATTAGTAGCCAAGGCGCGGCACAATATTTAGTGAACCAAGGCTTTGAAGAGGTATATAGTGTTGATGGCGGTTTCGAAGCTTGGCATCGTGCTGAACTTCCGGTGATTGCGGGTTAATAGCTTTATCACTTAAACGCTTCAAGCATCTCCATAGTATGAATAGGAAGTAACAATGATTAGACTGATGGTGTTAGACAACCCACGTCTTGCCCAAGCATTTATTGATTATATGGCCTCTCGTCAGATCCCTATTCAGATCTCTCCAGAGGGAGAAGGGCGTTTTGCTTTGTGGCTTCTTGATGGTCAATTTCAGGTTGAAACCGAAGCTGAGCTGAATCGTTTTCTTGCTGAACCCAATCATAAACGCTATCAAGCGGCGTCTTGGGATATGGCTGAGACTAGAAAGAGTAATTTCCATTACCACACGCCAAGCTTTTTGGGCATGATTAAAGCAAAAGCAGGTCCTGTGACACTGAGCCTAATGTTGGTGTGTGTGGTGATTTTTGCGCTGCAACAGATTGGTTTTGGCCAAGCTATTTTCAATGCCCTGCATTTCCCAGCGGTTAATGGACAGCAATGGCAGCTGTGGCGTTGGTTGAGCCATGCCGTTCTGCATTTCTCTGTTATGCACATCGCATTCAATATTTTGTGGTGGTGGCAGCTAGGTGGGGACATTGAGAAGAAACTAGGCAGCCTCAAGCTACTTCAGATCTTTGCTGTCTCTTCTGCGCTTTCAGGTGCTGGTCAGTATTGGGTTGAAGGGGCGAACTTCGGTGGTTTGTCTGGTGTTGTGTATGCCTTGGTTGGTTACTTATGGGTTGTTGGTGCGAAGGCGCCACAACTTGGTTTAGGTATCCCAAGACAGATTGTCGGCTTTATGTTGGTGTGGTTAGTGCTTGGGTACATGCAGCCATTTATGGCGATCGCCAATACTGCGCATTTAGCTGGCCTAGCCGCTGGTGTCATTATTGGCTTTATCGATGCGATGAAAGCACCGAGCTCGGCAAGAAGCTAACTCATTTTTTCTAGTGAGTAGCCAAACGATAGAGACAAAAAAGCGGCCAGATGAGCCGCTTTTTTATTGGGATTCATTTTTACATCATTACTGATAAAGATATTTGGTAAACAATAAGTCAGCAATGAGAGTTTTACCTGTTTCAGGAAGTAAAATCTTATTGAGGTGCTCAACTAAGGACTTTCTCAAATCTTCACGACCGGATAGAGACTTAATTGTCTCTTCATTTTGTTTGCCGAGTAATTCAATCACCGCATCACGAATCAATGGCTGATGATGCTCAATGGCTTCTAAGTCATTACTATTTGCGACCATTATGTCGAGACGGACCTGAATATAGCCCAGTTTTTTACCTTTAGTGTAAAAATTGGTGGTGAGATCGGGCTCTAGCGTGAAGTAGGCTAGTTTGGGTGTCGATTCTTCTTCTGCGAAACTTGATGCTGAAAACAGTAGATTAATCGCAATAAATAGTTGGGCTACATAACGTTTGTGCATATTTGAGACTTTTCTTTAGTTTATTCGCGATATTCGAAACGCATTAGTCTTGTTACAATGAGCGGTCTAAATCTAAATACGTTTACAATTCGAAGGACGCTTTAATTTTATTCGAAAGTTGAAGCTTTATTGTACGTGTAAAGTCACCTATTGAATACTAGTATGAATCAGTCAATATCATTGTATCTAAATTCATTAATGAATGTAGATTGGCAAAGCACAGAAAAATTTAATTTTCCTAATGAAACCACCAAAGAGTGGCTTATGGAACAAGGATCGCTTTCCCGTAAGTTGGGCAAGTGCTGCAAGCACCTGTCTGTTGAGTTGCTTCATAATCAAGTTGTGGAACGATCAATTCTGCAACAGGACGAAGAACATCTTTTATCATCACATGATTGCTTACTGCGTAAAGTGATTTTAAAGGGTGATGATGAGCCGTGGGTGTTAGGTCGAACCTTAATACCTCGAATTACCCTAGAAGACCATCAGCACTCTGACCTTTCTCAGCAAGGGGATGTCCCGCTTGGATTAACTGTTTTCAGTGCTGAGAATGTGGAGCGAGATGCGCTACAAGTCGGTTGGGTTATCGCTGGTGATGAGCGATTACTCGCGCGTCGTTCTCGATTATGGATGAATCATAAACCTATGCTTGTGGCCGAACTTTTTTTACCAACATCCCCCATTTACTCTAAGGAGAGTGTGTAAATGCTTGCCATCAAAGCGAAGGCGTACTGGCAATTGACGCGAATGAATCGCCCGATTGGTACTCTGTTACTCCTTTGGCCGACCTTGTGGTCGCTGATTATTGCTGCGAAAGGCATGCCTGATTTTGATGTCTTGGTTGTTTTCATACTCGGTGTAGTGTTAATGCGATCGGCTGGCTGTGTGATTAATGATTTTGCTGACCGTAAAGTTGATGGTCATGTCAAACGCACCAAGCAACGTCCATTACCTTCAGGTTTGGTTTCCAGTAAGGAAGCCATTGTGCTCTTTCTAGTGTTGGCTGTGGTTTCTTTTTTGTTGGTACTCACCATGAACCCGCTGACCATTAAGCTCTCTTTTATTGGGGTTGGCCTAGCGTTCATTTATCCTTTCATGAAGCGCTTTACACACCTTCCACAGTTGTTTCTCGGATTGGCTTTCAGTTGGGCAATACCAATGGCTTGGGCGGCGCAAACCAATGAACTGCCAAGCATTGTGTGGTTTATCTTCGTGATTAATGCGTTGTGGACGATAGCCTACGACACGCAATATGCGATGGTTGACCGAGATGATGACTTGAAGATTGGCATCAAGTCGACGGCTATTCTGTTTGGTCGTTTTGATAAGCTTATTGTTGGCGCGCTGCAGTTAGTTACACTGGCGATGTTGATTGCATTGGGCATGCACTACCAACTCGGTGATACTTTCTATTGGGCACTATTAGTTTCGGGAAGCTTGTTCGTGTATCAACAGCATCTGATGCGTCACCGCGATCGAGACCTTTGCTTCCAAGCCTTCCTGAACAATAACTATGTTGGAATGGCGGTGACTGTAGGCTTATTCATTACCTTCTGGTAAGCATCAGCTTTACAAGTAAACGAACGTTAAAGAAAAAGGCACCCATTGGGTGCCTTTTTTGATCGTGTTCAGTCTAGTGATTAAAGTGAATGTTAACCAAGAGATTATTCTGCTTGGTGGATACTCTCTTGAATCGTCAAACGTACTTCAGGGTAAAGCATTGAGTAGAGAAGTTTAGCGAATTGCTGAGTCTTTTCTAAATCACAGTTACCATCGTTATCCAGATATTGCTGCTGTTTCAGAGTTGCGAACATCGACGCAAACACGCCTTTATCGAAGAACTCTGGTGCGTTGATGCCTTGTAGGCGACCAAGTCGCTGTGCGATGTCTTGGCTCTTCTGCTCAAGGTCTGACTTATCTAGATCAGGATTCTCTGCCAATAGGTTCAGAGCAATCGAGTAGCGCTGGAGCGTTTCTGAGATCGTTCGGCCTAGTAGCATCAGAGCTTGGCTGTTCGACTGATTGATACTTACTTGGTTGTCAGACACAACAAGCATACCTTGGCTAACAAGTTCATCAATGATGTTCGCCACCACGCTTTCAAGCTGATCTTCGTCGTAGCTTAAGAACAACTCTTTTTTTAAGAATGGGTAGATGGCAGCAACGTTCTCTTGAATAGCGTCGATCGATAAACCGTGTTGACGAATGGTCATCTGAGCGATTAACGACGGTAATGCAAACAAGTGAATGATGTTATTACGGTAGTAGGTCATCAAAATAGACTGGTGGCGGTCTAGCGAGATAATGTCACCCATTGAGTCTGATTCAATCAAGAACTTATTCAGTGATTCAGCATGTTTTACCAGATCTTCAGCGTTGTCTTGTGGCATGGTGAACGTATCAGAGTAAGGTACGTTCTTTAATAAAGACAGGTAGCAGTTGATCTGAGAAACCAAAGAGTCACGAGACAATGCACGCTGTCTTGAAGCCAATAGCGCCGTTGCACAAAGAGTCAGGGCATTGGTCGCTGCCGCATCGTTAATGTGCGTCATCATTTTGGTTGCCAAGTCATTAACCACCGGGTTCATCCATTGTGGTTTGCTGGTTCCCATTGGGTCGATATCTTTAGTCCACTCAGGTGCATGTTCGTTCAGATATTGGTTAAGCTGAATTGGCTCACCGAAGTTCACGTAGCCTTTACCAAAGTTACGCAGCTTACGAATTGTACGAATCACTAGGCTCGCGTTTTCTTTCTCTTTACGCTTACCTCGAAGTTCTTTCGCGTAGGTCGCGACTTCCATTACGTGCTCATAGCCGATGTATACAGGAACCAAAGTCACCGGACGATTCATGCCGCGCAGCATTGCTTGGATTGTCATCGCTAGCATGCCGGTTTTCGCCTGCAATAGACGACCTGTACGAGAGCGACCACCTTCACTGAAGTATTCTACCGAGTAACCTTTAGCGAATAATTCCGCTAGGTATTCGCGGAAAATAGTCGAGTACAACTTGTTGCCTTTGAAGCTACGACGAATAAAGAACGCACCGCCGTGACGGAAAATAGGACCGGCAGGGAAGAAGTTCAGGTTGATACCTGCTGCGATGTGCGGAGGCACCATGCCTTCATGATAAAGCACATAAGAAAGAAGCAAGTAATCCATGTGGCTGCGGTGACAAGGTACATAGACGATCTCGTGACCATCCTGAGCCAGCTTACGAACGGTTGAAGCGTTGCTGATGTGCAGGCCTTGGTACAACTTATTCCACAACCAACCAAGAATCTTCTCACCACGTTTGATTAGCGAGTAAGAGAAGTTCGCAGCAATCTCGTCCATGATATCTTGAGCTTCTTTGCTCGCTTTCTCTATGGAAATATTTTTTGATTCAGCTTCATCTTCTATCGCCTTTTTGATTGCTTCTGACTTTAGCAGGCGGTCGAACAGAGCTTGGCGGCTTGGTAGGTTAGGGCCCGATGCCGCAAGCTTTTGACGAGAGAAGTGAATGCGTGCCACGCGCGCCAGTTTATGCGCGATGGTGCTGTCGGTGCCGTGTGAGTTAGCCATGTATCGTAGAGATACCACTGGGCTAAAGCGAACCAGACAGTCACGACCTGCTAGCAATACAGCTTTCGATTTCTCTAGGCCGTTCATTGCTTGTAGGTAAGGCTTCTGGTTATTCTCTTTACCAGGCTTACGCCCCCACAGAACGGTTGCTGGGATAACTTGAACGTCGAGCTCAGAGTCTTCAGCATGCAGTGAAAGCAGTTCAGAAAAGACTTCAATTGATGAGCTTGGTACATAATCATCGTCTTGCAGAAGAGTTTTGCGAGAAGAGATAAAAACGTAGCGTTGCAGTGATTTGCCATTGATTTCAAGTTTGCTCAACGGATCAGGCAACCCTAGTTCAAGTGCATGTTTTTGCAATGTAAGAATGTCTACACTTGAGCGAAACGGTAAGGCGTATACAATCGGTTTGCTCAAATCAATGTTCAAATCCTCTACAGGGTTTGAAGGGATTGATGTGCTCTTTACCAATAGGGATAAAGGTAGCTTCATTAATGAACGTGAAAAAGATTGTCCAGAAGACATATAGGTTCACTGCCTCAATAGTTATTTCAATGTGCTCAAGCGTATCTCTATTTCTATAATGAAAGGATAAATCCTATGAGTGAAATAGGGATAAGCCTAGGCGTAAATTTAATCGATGCAAGAATACCAGAAACTGGTCTAACCTTTTAATGGAAATAGTCATATTGCCGTTAAGTTTGTGGAAAATCATTCATCGACTGATTGAGTATAGGGTTAAAAATGACCAAAAAATCAAACACCGGATTCAAACGTATCGTCAAAGCGGCGGGCTTTTCATGGCAAGGCATCACAAGCTCGTTTAAAAACGAGGCTGCATTTCGACAAGAAGTCTTCATGGCCGCAGTGCTTATTCCGTTGGCGTTCTACTTAGATGTAAACCAAGTTGAGCGAATCTTGATGATTTCAGCAGTCGTGTTGGTGATGGTTGTCGAGTTGATCAATACCGCGATTGAAGCGGTCGTTGATCGAATCGGTAGCGAACATCATGAGCTTTCTGGGATGGCGAAAGATGTTGGCTCAGCTGCCGTTTTTATCTGTTTAGTATTAGCTGGTTACGTGTGGTTAGAGATCTTGTTTTTGTAATTCGCTAAAAATGAACTAAAAACAACCAATTGCTTTGCTTTTGTTCAGTTACTGGATATACTCACAGTCAACTGTATAAAAAGACAGGTGAATCATGAAGCCGTTAACGCCCCGCCAGCAACAAGTTTTTGACCTTATCAAAAGTAAGATCGAAGATTGCGGTATGCCACCGACTCGTGCAGAAATCGCACGTGAACTTGGCTTCCGCTCTGCAAATGCTGCAGAAGAACATTTGAAAGCTCTTGCTCGTAAAGAAGCGATTGAGATTATCCCGGGTGCGTCTCGCGGTATTCGTATTTTGCTTGAAGATGCAGCGAACGAAGAGCAAGGTTTACCATTAATCGGTCAGGTTGCCGCTGGCGAGCCTATTTTGGCTCAAGAGCATGTAGAAATGCATTACCAAGTTGACCCAGGTATGTTTAAGCCACAAGCTGACTTCTTACTTCGCGTAAATGGCGAAAGTATGAAAGACATCGGTATTATGGATGGCGATTTACTGGCCGTGCATAAAACACAAGACGTGCGTGATGGACAAGTTGTCGTGGCTCGCGTCGATGATGATGTAACGGTGAAACGCCTAGAACGTAAAGGTTCAACAGTGCTGTTACACGCTGAAAATGAAGAGTTTTCTCCTATCCATGTCGATCTGGAATCTCAACACTTGTCTATTGAAGGACTTGCGGTTGGTATTATTCGTAACACGGACTGGATGTAGTCAGTGCAAACAGCTTATTGATATTTGCTCTCAATAACTTGTTATTGTAATTGATATTCATTATCATCTTCTTTGTCGAGATACAAGGAAGATGATGATGCCAAACCCAACCAAACCTCAAATGAAGCCGCTTGTTCCTAAGCTGCGCTCCTCTGATCAAAAGGCTTCTTCTGATCGAGGGTCTGCACATCAAGAATTTCAAGTTCCGACCAACCTTGTCCAACATCTTTGGTTTCGCAGTCGCGAAAGTCTTGCCGATGATGGCCTCGTTTATGACCCTATCGCAGCACAAGCCTGCAAGCGTTGCCAACTAGCACCTGAATGTCTGACTGGCGAACTCGATCAGCAACAACTTCTTTACGCAACACTGACTCAACTTTGTGACTCTCAAGTTCAACAATTTCTATCTCACAACCCAGATGCTTGGATCATCAATGTTGGGGCTGGGCTCGATACTCGTTTCTATCGTTTAGATAATGGCCGCTGTCATTGGGTTGAATTGGATGTAACCGAGAATCTACTTTGGCGACAACGCCTGTTTCACAAGAATGAACGTTACCGTCTAGAGTGTGGATCGGTGGATGACCTGACCTGGTTGGATGAACTTAATATTCCAGAACAAGCTTCGGTGATGGTGGTGTGTGAGCATGCTCTACTGGATTGCAATGAACAACAGACGGCGAACTTTATTCAGTCTTTGAGCCGTTATTTTACCCACGCACATGCGTGTTTAGTGTTAGCTGGAGATAAAAGCTCTAGTGCTCTGGGGCAAAAGCTTGGTTCTGGAAAATACGCACATGGCTTATCTTCTCCGATAGATAGCGTCCTTAATTGGCTGCCATGGGCTCAGTGGGTAAAAGCGTTTTCTCCACTTGACCAGCAGTGTAATCGTTGGAAATTGTGGCAGCGACTTCTTTGTAAAATCTCTCAGGTCAAAAAGCGTTTAACGCCGCAGTTAGTGCTTGTTAAGTGGTAGTGCTAGCGGTTTTGTTGGCAGATATCTGAATAGTTGCCTCGTTATAGGTATTCGTTATCGATAAAAGGCAAGCACCTCCCCACAACATAGTGAAAGCCCATTCACTAGGTTAAACTATCGCCTCTAATCTAAGAGGTGATCGTGAAGTTATTTAATCCCCAAACTATTTTTCAAACGTTATCCAATCAGGCGATGCACAAAAAAGTGCTGTTGCTCGCGATCCCGATGGTTCTTTCCAATATTACGGTTCCACTGTTGGGCTTAGTCGATGCTGCGGTTATCGGTCATCTGGAACATTCTTGGTATTTAGGTGGTGTGGCGCTGGGTGGCACAATGATCAGCGTGACCTTTTGGCTGCTCGGTTTCTTACGCATGTCGACGACCGGGCTAGCCGCTCAGTCTTATGGGGCTGACGATGGCAAGCGGCTTGGCTTGGTTTTCGTGCAAGGTGTGACCATGGCTTTAGGGTTCGCAGGCGTCTTTTTACTATTACACAGCTTTGTTGCGGATGCGGTTTTCTCGCTGAGTAGTGCCAGTGATCAAGTGAAACACTATGGTCAGCAATATTTCTCGATCCGAGCATGGAGTGCACCTGCTGCGCTAACTAACTTTGTAATTTTAGGTTGGTTGCTCGGAACCCAAAATGCTAAAGCGCCAATGTGGATGGTGATCATCACCAATATCATCAATATCGTTTTGGATATCGTTTTTGTTATAGGTTTAGGGTGGCAAGTGGAAGGCGCAGCATTGGCATCTGTAATGGCTGATTATGCCGGTCTAACATTTGGCCTGATTTGTGTTTACCGAATCTGGGTGAAGAAGCAGTTACCATCGCCATGGGATCTGCTTAAGAAAACCAGCCAAGGTTTGAGTCGTTTCGTAAAACTGAATCGCGATATATTTCTCCGGTCACTATGCCTACAAGCGACTTTTACTTTTATGACTTTCCAAGGTGCAAGCTTTGGTGATGATGTTGTGGCCGCAAATGCGGTGTTGATGAGCTTCTTGATGATTATCTCTTATGGGATGGATGGCTTTGCCTATGCTATGGAAGCCATGGTGGGTAAAGCGATTGGCGCGAAAGATAAATACGAGTTAAACCAATCATTGATTGGCACCTTCTTCTGGAGTTTCAATATCTGCTTGGTGCTTACTATTGTGTTTGCGATTGCAGGGGCTAGCTTGATTAATATGATCACCACAATCCCAGCAGTGAAGGCTCAGGCTGAAGTTTACCTACCGTGGTTGATTGCGATGCCGCTCATTTCTATGTGGTGCTTCTTGCTGGATGGTATTTTCGTTGGGGCAACCAAGGGCAAGGATATGCGCAATAGTATGTTTGTTGCGACCTGCAGTTTCTTCGTAATTTTCTACTTAGCATCAGCTTTTGATAACCATGCGCTGTGGCTAGCAATGTTGAGCTTTATGGCGATGCGTGGCATCGGTCTCGGTGTTTTATTTATTTCTCAGTGGAAGAAAGGTGAGTTTCTCGCTTAGCTAGCTTAGTTCAGGGAACAAAAAATAGAGACAGTGCAGGTAAAGTAGCATTTAGAATGACATGATTTTAATGCTGGTATGACGCAATAATTCAGTGTCTTAAATAAAAACAGCAAGCTCATGGCTTGCTGTTTATGTATTTGGCCTACAGGTGGTCAAATAGTCCTATTGGTTCTTTGTTTAGAACAAACGGTTAAGTCCGTTAAGCGCTGCGACGCGATACGCCTCGGCCATCGTCGGATAGTTAAAGGTAGTATTCACAAAGTATTCGATGGTGTTGGCTTCACCTTTTTGTTCCATGATCGCCTGACCAATGTGAATTATTTCAGCGGCACGTTCACCAAACACGTGGATACCTAAAATCTCTTTAGTTTCACGATGGAAAAGTATCTTCAAGCTACCAATATCTTTACCTGCAATTTGAGCGCGAGCTAAGTGCTTGAATGAAGAACGTCCCACTTCATACGGTACTTTAGCTGCAGTAAGCTCTTGCTCGGTTTTACCGACAGAGCTGATCTCAGGAATGGTGTAGATACCTGTTGGGATGTCTTCGATAAGGTGTCTTTCTGCTTCACCTTTCACCACGGCTTGGGCCACAAATCGACCTTGGTCATAAGCAGCACTTGCTAGGCTAGGATACCCAATCACATCACCGACAGCGTAAACATGTTCAACACTGGTTTGGTAGTTGCTGTTGACTGATACTTGTCCACGAGAGTCCGCTTCTAAGCCAACCGCACCAAGGTTCAGTTTATCTGTATTGCCCGTTCGACCATTGGCATACAGTAGGCAATCGGCACGCATTTTTTTACCTGACTCTAGGTGAATGATTACACCATCATCAGTTCCTTCAATTTTCTCAAAGGTCTCATCGTTACGAATAACAACGCCACTGTTCCAGAAGTGGTAAGAAAGTGCATCTGAGGTTTCGTTATCTAAGAAGGACAACAGGCGATCGCGAGTATTAATGAGATCGGTTTTAACGCCTAAACCGCGAAATATAGAGGCATATTCACAGCCGATAACACCAGCACCATAGATGATGATGTGCTGAGGATCGTGTTTAAGAGAAAGAATCGAATCGCTGTCGTAGACACGTTCATGCATGAAGTCGACGTTGTCTGGCTGATAAGGACGAGAACCTGTCGCGATAACAAATTTGTCTGCGCTGTAGTGTTCTTCAGTACCGTCGCTTTGCATTACGGAGATCGTGTGGGTATCGATAAAACGTGCAGTACCGAAGACTAACGTGCATTGGTTGCGATCGTAGAAACCTTGGCGCAAGCGAGTCTGTTTGTCGATGACCGATTTAGCATGCCCCAGAATATTGGAAAATGTTGAGTGGATACTTTTATTGTTCTGACAAAACAGAGGGTTACTGTTGAATTCAATAATACGACTTACGGCATGACGCAGTGCTTTGGAAGGAATAGTCCCCCAGTGGGTACAACCACCACCAACGCTGCTCTCTTTTTCAATGATAGCAACGTTCAACCCGGCTTTGGTTAATCCCATCGCTGCCCCTTCTCCTCCGGGGCCACTACCAATTACGATTACATCAAAGTGGTTGGAGTGCGACATAGATATCTTCCTTGTTATATTTGATTAACATTGCTTTAGCGAGATTTTAACTGATTCTGTTCTTGGGTACATGAAAAGGGCATCAGAGAGTCGGTGAGATCACGTCATGCTACTGAAAAAATAATATTTGGTATGTCGTATGTCTCCAAATGACGGTGCGGATATTGAAATGTTTTCTTTGAACGTATTTACTTCGATACGTGAACAAAGAGGAGTGTTTAGTGTCTTATATAACCAGAGTGCCTTATATAAGTAAGTGATTCGCGTTATATTGAATAGAGTATTAGACATGCCTGTTTAGGCTGTAAAAGAAGATGTTGATAAAGTATGAAACCAATGGGCATTCGCGCACAGCAAAAAGAAAAGACTCGTCGTAGCTTAATTGATGCGGCATTTAGCCAACTCAGTGCCGATCGTAGTTTTTCTAATCTAAGCTTGAGAGAAGTCGCTCGTGAGGCTGGAATAGCTCCGACTTCCTTTTATCGTCATTTCAAAGACATGGATGAGCTTGGCTTAACCATGGTTGATGAAGGTGGTTTATTGTTGCGTCAACTGATGCGTCAAGCTAGGCAACGCATAGTAAAAGAAGGCAGCGTGATTCGCACATCGGTTGAAACCTTTATGGAATTCATTGAAAGCAGTCCAAACGTATTCAGACTGTTATTGCGGGAGCGCTCAGGAACTTCATTTGAGTTTCGTGCTGCGGTAGCTCGTGAGATACAGCACTTCTCTGCTGAGTTAACCGAATATTTAATCACAACAGGAATGACAAGAGACGAAGCTTTTACTCAAGCGGAAGCCTCCGTCATCTTGGTTTTTAACTCAGGGGCAGAAGCATTAGATTTAGATCGACGTCAGCGAGATGAATTAGCTGAACGTTTGATCATGCAATTGCGAATGATGGCCAAAGGGGCTTTTTGGTATCGTAAAGAACGTGAACGTAACCGATTAAAAGGCGGGATTGAATAATGTCGAATGAAAATAATACTGTAAACCGTGGTTCTGAAAGAAAGACACTCGTACTTGCTGTTATTGCCGGTGTGTGTGGTGATGCTCTGTTATCTTGGGTAACAATGAGCGAAGTGGGCTTCTCTATTTTCCCACTGATTGCTTTAGTCTTGGCGGTACAAGCACTTTACCAAGAATACCTAACGAATCCAGTATCTGAAGATATTCCATTAGTGGGTTTAGCTTGTTTCTTTGTAGGTGCATTTGGCCATTCGGCTTTTGTGAAAGCACAACACCCTGATGCAGGCTCAAACTTCTTTGCGATTATTGTAGCGATGCTGCTACTCGCTTGGGTAGGTAAGAAGCTAGGCTTTATCGGTAAAACCGCGTAAACCAACGTATAAATAAAAAACGAGCCAATTGGCTCGTTTTTTTGTATCTGCTGTATGTCTTAGGGAGCGAGATTTACGCCTTACGCTCTAGGAATACACCGGCTTCCATGTGATGCGTGTAAGGGAACTGGTCAAATAGAGCAAAACGAGTGATGTCGTGTGTTTCGCTTAGAATGTCTAGATTCTCTTTCAATGTCTCAGGGTTACAAGAGATGTACATGATACGCTCGTAGCCTTGAACCATCTTACAAGTATCAACATCCATACCTGAACGCGGTGGATCAACAAAGATAGTGTTGCAGTTGTAGCTCTTAAGATCGATGTTCGCTTGCTGTAGACGACGGAATTCACGCTTGCCTTCCATTGCTACGGTAAAATCTTCCGCAGACATGCGGATGATCTGAACATTATCAATCTTGTTCGCCGCAATGTTGTATTGAGCAGACTCAACAGATGGCTTCGCTAACTCTGTTGCCAGTACACGCTCAAAGTTCTGTGCCAGCGCTAGTGAGAAGTTACCGTTACCACAGTAAAGCTCAAGCAAGTCGCCTTTGCTGTCTTGAGTACAGTCGACTGCCCACTCCAGCATTTTCTCTGCTACTTTACCGTTTGGTTGAGTAAAGCTGTTCTCAACTTGCTGGTAGATGTAGCTATCACCATTCACATCTAGCTTTTCAATGACGTAGTCGCGATCCAGTACTATTTTCATCTTACGCGCACGGCCAATCAGGTTTAGGTTAAAACCTTCATCATTCAATTGTTGTTTTAGCGCTTTAGCGTCTTGAATCCACTGCTCACCTAATTGGCGGTGGTAAAGCAGTGACACCAAAACCTCGCCGCTTAAAGTCGAAAGGAAGTCTACTTGGAATAATTTGTGGCGTAGAGAGTGGTTGTCCTTCATTGCATCCGTTAATAGAGGCATTAGGTCGTTGATCAGGCGGCTAGCTGCTGGGAACTGGTCGACACGGTATTTTTCTTTAGTTTCTTGATTGAACATGACGTAATACATATCGTCACCTTCATGCCACACGCGGAACTCTGCACGCATGCGGTAGTGTTGTTCTGGAGATTCATACACTTCCAGCTCAGGCACATTATATTCTGAGAACATTTCAGTAAGACGCTCAGTCTTTTCTGCCAGTTGTTCTTGGTAGCGTTGCGGGTTTACTTCTAAATTCGCCATTGTTATGCCTTTTGCTGTCGTGCTTTTAAATCAAGAGCGCAGATTTTATTCAATCACAGGCGCTTGTCCAGTGTTGAGGGCCATTCAGTCTAAATAGACGATGAAAACTATAGCTTATAACTATCTTAGACTAGACAAATGATTCATAGGTCAATACTATTTCCGGCAAGCTGGTGCCATGTGGATGTATAGATGGCTGAAGAGGGAATCTGGTGTAAATCCAGAACTGACGCGCAGCGGTAAGAGAGAACGAGTATTCAAAGACACTGCAAATAGCATTTTGTGGGAAGTCGAATATTAGGTAACCATAAGGTTGTGCTCTTGAGTCCGAATACCTGCCAGCGGCCAAACCATAAAATGTGGTTTGGTAGGACTTTACGCGATTTAGGATCACAACATGAACAAATCCCTTTTAGCGGTTGCTGTAGCATCGCTGCTTTCACCTATCTCCAATTTACACGCCCAAGAAGCATCTACCGACGAAACAATGGTGGTTACGGCTAACCGCTTTGAACAAGTTGATGGTGCGGTATTAGCGCAAACCGTTGTCATTACCAAAGAAGATATTTCTAAACTTCAAGCGAATAGTCTTCTTGAGGTTTTTCGTACGCTGCCTAGTGTTGAAGTTGCTCAATATGGTGGCCGTGGTCAAAGTGCATCATTTTATGTACGTGGTGGTAGCTCCTCTCAAGTTCTAGTTCTTATGGATGGCACTCGCTTACCAAGAGCTATGATGGGAGGCGTTGACTTTAACTCTCTGCCAGTTAACTCAATTGAAAGAGTTGAATTCATTCGAGGTGCTCGTGCTTCTATATATGGTTCAGAAGCAATTTCTGGAGTAATCAATATTATTACCAGAGCTGATGTGAGTGAAAATGCAGTTAAAGTATATGGTGGCTACGGTACAAATAACCATTACGTAACGTCTTTAGCGGCCCTGCATAAGATAGATGAGAGCCAACACATTAAAGCCGTCGTTGGTTATGAAAAAGATGACGGTTTCAACGTAAAACCTCTAGTGGGTATTAATGATGGTGATGAGCATGGTTTTGAGTCATATAATGTAAATATCGGCTACCAAAATCAGTTAACCAAGGAAGTTAATGCTTTTGTAAATGTTGTTGCTTACGATAACGAAGGCGAATATGACAGTAGCAGTAAAGCATCGTCTTGGAATGGTGTTACTTATCCTGCTGTTCATAAAGAAAAGGTTGGTAGAACTGAGTTTCGCTCAATTAACACAAATGTGGCTTACAACGAAGACAGCCTCACTTCAACTCTTGACCTTACTTATGCAGAGCAAGATAACTATGATTACGTCGTAGGTAAGGGTAAAAAAAGTGGAGGCATCACATCGATCAACCAAATTAATGCTGCTTGGCTAAATTCATACCGAGTAAGTGAGCAGTTGGCTTTGGGGGGGGGGTTAGATTACCGTCGTGAAGAGTTAGGTGAGGGCTATACAGGTTCTAGTTACTACAAGCCAGAAGAGAACCCGCGTGAAAACTATGGTGTAAGTGTTATTAGTCAATACACTCTAGATAGTTGGACACTGGAAGCAAGCGCTCGAAATGATGATAATAGCCAGTATGGAAATACAACAACGTGGCAAGCGGCTGCAGGTTGGGCGTTTCTAAATAACTATGAGATTAAAGCCAGCCATGGCACAGCCTTCAGAGCACCTACCTTTTTAGATCTATACTACCCAGGTTATGAAGCCCCTAATCTAAAAGCAGAAGACTCTCAGAATACCGAGCTGACGTTAGAAGGTTCATATCCTTCTTTAGATTGGTCTATTACAGGTTTCATCAATAAGATTGATAATATGTTGATGTGGCAAGGTTCAGGCATGACTAATATTGGTGAGGCTGAAATAAAAGGTATTGAACTAGGTCTAGGTTTTGACACCTCAATCGTTACGCACCAGTTCTACCTTGATTGGAAAGATCCAGTAGATAAGTCGAATGGAAAGGAACAACAATTAGCATACCGCTCTAAACAAGGTGCTAAGTGGAATTCTTTTGCTGAATTTGGTGATTGGATTTTAGGTTCTCAGTACCTTTACCAAGGTGAACGCTTTAAAGGGACAACACGATTAGCAAGTTACAGCCTTTGGAACTTTACTGCTGAATACGCAGTTTCTTCAGACCTTAAAGTGAAAGGTAAACTGAGTAACGCATTTGATAAAGACTATGAAATGTATAGTGGCTACGCGACACCGGGTCGTGAATACTTCGTATCAGCGTCTTACCAGTTCTAATTAACAACTAAACCGCCTTCGGGCGGTTTTTTCTTATTGGATATATCAATGAAAAAGAAAGTCGTCATAAGTTGGTCGTCAGGTAAAGACTCAACGTTAACGTTAGAGCGTCTACTTGAAAGCACCGAGTACGAAGTTGTTGCTCTCTATACGACGTATGTTGGAGATGAAGTTCCTTTCCAGGTAACTCCTATTGAGGTAGTTGCAATGCAATCTCGATTGGTCGGTTTACCATTAATCATGATTGAGCTACCGGAAGTCTTCCCAAGTAATGAGGTTTACCAAAGTACGATTGTCTCGGCACTTAAAGGTTCTGGCTTATCAATCGATGCGGTTGCGTTTGGAGATATGTTCTGTAATGGCATTGCCGATTACAGAAGAAGTTATATAGAACCAGCTGGTTGGGAGTGTGTGTTTCCCCTAATGGGAGAGAGTAGTCAGGCACTTGCGAGTGAAATCATAGACAGAGGAATCGAAACCTTTCTCGTCACGGTCGATAGCGATGCATTAGACATGAGCTATTGTGGGAAAGAATACACGTTTGAGCTAATCGAAAGTTTACCGAGTCACGTCGACCCATGCGGCGAAGATGGTGAGTTCCATACTTTAGTCACGTCAGCGCCATGCTTTAAAGGAAAGCTTAAGATAGAGCTGGAAAATGTAGAGCATGGTGAGCGCTTTGTGCATCAACGCTACCGAGCTTGCATTATGTAGAGTGATGATTGGCGAAAACTAAGTGAAGGGGTATCATTGCAACGGAACTTATTAAAGGTAATGGTTGTGTCGGAAAGCATACAAAAAAACATATTGATCTTTGATTCTGGAGTTGGCGGTCTGTCCGTATATAAAGAGGTAAGCCAGTTACTACCGAATCATAACTATACTTATGTATTCGATAACGAGGCTTACCCATACGGTGAGCTCGAGCAGCAAGTCCTCATTCAGCGAGTCCAAAGTATCGTCGCCAGTTTTGTGGCGAGTCACGCTATTGATATCGTGGTGATAGCTTGTAATACGGCCAGTACGATAGTCCTGCCTACACTTCGCGCTAATAACCTTATCCCTATTGTCGGTGTTGTCCCGGCAATCAAACCTGCCTCGTTACTGGCTAATAAAGCGGTTGGCCTTATTGCTACTCCCGCGACGATTACTCGTGAATACACGCACGAGCTCATCAAAAACTTCTCGAGTAATAAAAGAGTAGAGCTGTTAGGTTCTACCCGGCTGGTGGATATGGCCGAAGATAAACTCAGAGGTGAGGCGATTAACCTTGAAGAGCTGCAGCAAATCCTTCAACCAATGATCAACACAATTGATGTGGCTGTTTTAGGGTGCACTCATTTTCCACTGATCAAATCAGAGATTCAGCAAGTGCTAGGTAAAAACGTTATGTTGATTGATTCAGGTAAGGCTATTGCTAAGCGGGTTCAAGATTTATTGGATTTAGAGAGCAGTACAGAAGAAGGGGGAGTGCGTGAGGCTTTTTGTAGTGCACTTCCTAAAAAAGAAAGTGCACTAAATAGTATGCTGAAGCAGTTAGGGTTTAGCTCAGTTCAGCTTCGTCCGTTTCTGGATGTTTAGGATCGTTTGCAACGCGTACTTTTAAAGTACGTTGCATGTAATCTTTATCGTTAAGTTCTGAAATAGCATGATTCACATCATTACTTGCCATAACAACAAATCCAAAACCTCTTCTTTTACCAGTACGTTTGTCTTTCATTAAACGTACAGCAAATACTTCACCATATTCAGAGAACAATTCACGTACATGTGATTCATTCGCTTTGTATGGAAGGTTACCCACATAAAGTGTTTTTGTTGAAGCCTTAGGTTCTGACTCTGATTTTGAGTTGGTGTTTGAAAAATTAACAACAAAAGCGGAAGCCAAGACACCAAGGATAAAGGTAATTGCAGGCGATATATCTACCTGAGAGAAAACAATGCCGCCCAATACAGCTAGCGCGACAATTAACAACATCGATTTTTTTGAGTTCATATCGGAATACTACATATTAATAAACGAAATATACGCATCTACCATTAACAAAATAGACACATGAATCTTACGTTCATGGCTTCCATTTTGCCAATGTATTGCTGTGATACGTCTCAAATGTTTAGTTTTTATTCGAAAAATGCGGATGTGGTGGCTTTTTAGGCGAACGAAGCTTTTATTTAAAAAAGCTCTTGTGCTCTATGTCGAACTCTCTATAATGCCGCCTCACCGACAAGGAGTGAGACGAAAGTCACGTAGCGAAATCGGTAGAGAATAAGAGTTTGAAAATAACCCTTGACTCTCTAAGTGGTGCGGGTATAGTACGCACCCCTAGCGACTGAGATGTAAATCACAAAACGCTAGAGCTCTTTAACAATTTAAACCTATCAATCTGTGTGGGCACTCGTTGATGAATATCAAAACGTTTTATCGTTAGATAAAACAGATTCTTCGGAATCAAACTTGATTTCAATGAACTGAGTGACCAATACAAAATTAAGTTTACTTAATTTTGGCACAGTCAATTCATTACCATTCTGTTCCTATTTATTTAAGAAGAGAGGGGTAATAGCTTTAAAATTACACTCTTTATTTATAAAGAATAGTTTTGAAGTCAGTATTCGTTGAGTCACAAAATCTTAAATTGAAGAGTTTGATCATGGCTCAGATTGAACGCTGGCGGCAGGCCTAACACATGCAAGTCGAGCGGAAACGACACTAACAATCCTTCGGGTGCGTTAATGGGCGTCGAGCGGCGGACGGGTGAGTAATGCCTAGGAAATTGCCTTGATGTGGGGGATAACCATTGGAAACGATGGCTAATACCGCATAATGCCTACGGGCCAAAGAGGGGGACCTTCGGGCCTCTCGCGTCAAGATATGCCTAGGTGGGATTAGCTAGTTGGTGAGGTAATGGCTCACCAAGGCGACGATCCCTAGCTGGTCTGAGAGGATGATCAGCCACACTGGAACTGAGACACGGTCCAGACTCCTACGGGAGGCAGCAGTGGGGAATATTGCACAATGGGCGAAAGCCTGATGCAGCCATGCCGCGTGTATGAAGAAGGCCTTCGGGTTGTAAAGTACTTTCAGTTGTGAGGAAGGGTGTGTAGTTAATAGCTGCGCATCTTGACGTTAGCAACAGAAGAAGCACCGGCTAACTCCGTGCCAGCAGCCGCGGTAATACGGAGGGTGCGAGCGTTAATCGGAATTACTGGGCGTAAAGCGCATGCAGGTGGTTCATTAAGTCAGATGTGAAAGCCCGGGGCTCAACCTCGGAACTGCATTTGAAACTGGTGAACTAGAGTGCTGTAGAGGGGGGTAGAATTTCAGGTGTAGCGGTGAAATGCGTAGAGATCTGAAGGAATACCAGTGGCGAAGGCGGCCCCCTGGACAGACACTGACACTCAGATGCGAAAGCGTGGGGAGCAAACAGGATTAGATACCCTGGTAGTCCACGCCGTAAACGATGTCTACTTGGAGGTTGTGGCCTTGAGCCGTGGCTTTCGGAGCTAACGCGTTAAGTAGACCGCCTGGGGAGTACGGTCGCAAGATTAAAACTCAAATGAATTGACGGGGGCCCGCACAAGCGGTGGAGCATGTGGTTTAATTCGATGCAACGCGAAGAACCTTACCTACTCTTGACATCCAGAGAAGCCAGCGGAGACGCAGGTGTGCCTTCGGGAGCTCTGAGACAGGTGCTGCATGGCTGTCGTCAGCTCGTGTTGTGAAATGTTGGGTTAAGTCCCGCAACGAGCGCAACCCTTATCCTTGTTTGCCAGCGAGTAATGTCGGGAACTCCAGGGAGACTGCCGGTGATAAACCGGAGGAAGGTGGGGACGACGTCAAGTCATCATGGCCCTTACGAGTAGGGCTACACACGTGCTACAATGGCGCATACAGAGGGCAGCAAGCTAGCGATAGTGAGCGAATCCCAAAAAGTGCGTCGTAGTCCGGATTGGAGTCTGCAACTCGACTCCATGAAGTCGGAATCGCTAGTAATCGTGAATCAGAATGTCACGGTGAATACGTTCCCGGGCCTTGTACACACCGCCCGTCACACCATGGGAGTGGGCTGCAAAAGAAGTGGGTAGTTTAACCTTTCGGGGAGGACGCTCACCACTTTGTGGTTCATGACTGGGGTGAAGTCGTAACAAGGTAGCCCTAGGGGAACCTGGGGCTGGATCACCTCCTTATACGAAGATACTTACGATGAGTGTCCACACAGATTGATTAGGTTTAGAAAAGTAAAGAGACGAAGAACTCCCAAGTTCTTCAATATCCAGTGTCCCGTTCGTCTAGAGGCCTAGGACACCGCCCTTTCACGGCGGTAACAGGGGTTCGACTCCCCTACGGGATACCATCTTTAAGCGTTCTTTGAAGCAAAAAGCCGATGAGAATATTTAAAAATGATTACTTCGTTATGAAGTGATTTGCTCTTTAACAATTTGGAAAGCTGACTGATTTGATTACTTACGAGTAATTCAAATCAAATTTAAAAGTTCTCAATGTTTATCTTTCATTAGATAAACACAACAAACACATTTAAGTGTCTTGTATTCGAATCAAACTTAGTTTGATTCACAATTGAGTCCGGCAAACAGTCATTGAGAATTAACCCTTCTTAATGACAACCAAAAACCTTGGTTAGTTGCCATACACTAAGACCCTTTCGGGTTGTATGGTTAAGTGACTAAGCGTACACGGTGGATGCCTTGGCAGTCAGAGGCGATGAAAGACGTAATAACTTGCGATAAGCCCAGATTAGGTAGTAATAACCTTTTGAGTCTGGGATTTCTGAATGGGGAAACCCACGTGCATAAGCACGTATCCTGTTGTGAATACATAGCAACAGGAGGCAAACCGGGGGAACTGAAACATCTAAGTACCCCGAGGAAGAGAAATCAACCGAGATTCCGAAAGTAGCGGCGAGCGAAATTGGATTAGCCCTTAAGCTTTTAATGATGCAGGTGAAGAGTCTGGAAAGTCTCGCAATAAAGGGTGATAGCCCCGTAACCGACACATCATAATCAGTGAAAACGAGTAGGGCGGGACACGTGATATCCTGTCTGAATATGGGGGGACCATCCTCCAAGGCTAAATACTACTGACTGACCGATAGTGAACCAGTACCGTGAGGGAAAGGCGAAAAGAACCCCTGTGAGGGGAGTGAAATAGAACCTGAAACCGTGTACGTACAAGCAGTAGGAGCACCTTCGTGGTGTGACTGCGTACCTTTTGTATAATGGGTCAGCGACTTAATTTTAGTAGCAAGGTTAACCGTTTAGGGGAGCCGTAGGGAAACCGAGTCTTAACTGGGCGTACAGTTGCTAGGATTAGACCCGAAACCAGGTGATCTAGCCATGGGCAGGTTGAAGGTTGAGTAACATCAACTGGAGGACCGAACCGACTAATGTTGAAAAATTAGCGGATGACTTGTGGCTAGGGGTGAAAGGCCAATCAAACCTGGAGATAGCTGGTTCTCCCCGAAAGCTATTTAGGTAGCGCCTCGGACGAATACTACTGGGGGTAGAGCACTGTTAAGGCTAGGGGGTCATCCCGACTTACCAACCCTTTGCAAACTCCGAATACCAGTAAGTACTATCCGGGAGACACACGGCGGGTGCTAACGTCCGTCGTGGAGAGGGAAACAACCCAGACCGCCAGCTAAGGTCCCAAAGTATAGCTAAGTGGGAAACGATGTGGGAAGGCTCAGACAGCCAGGATGTTGGCTTAGAAGCAGCCATCATTTAAAGAAAGCGTAATAGCTCACTGGTCGAGTCGGCCTGCGCGGAAGATGTAACGGGGCTAAGCTATACACCGAAGCTGCGGCTACGTACCTTAGGGTATGTGGGGTAGGGGAGCGTTCTGTAAGCCGTTGAAGGTGGTCTGTAAGGGCTGCTGGAGGTATCAGAAGTGCGAATGCTGACATGAGTAACGATAAAGGGAGTGAAAAACTCCCTCGCCGGAAGACCAAGGGTTCCTGTCCAACGTTAATCGGGGCAGGGTAAGTCGACTCCTAAGGCGAGGCCGAAAGGCGTAGTCGATGGGAAACGGGTTAATATTCCCGTACTTCTTACAATTGCGATGGGGGGACGGAGAAGGCTAGGTGGGCCTGGCGACGGTTGTCCAGGTTCAAGTATGTAGGCGGAAAGTTTAGGTAAATCCGGACTTTCTTAACGCTGAGATACGATGTCGAGCTACTACGGTAGTGAAGTCATTGATGCCATGCTTCCAGGAAAAGCCTCTAAGCTTCAGATTGTAAGGAATCGTACCCCAAACCGACACAGGTGGTCGGGTAGAGAATACCAAGGCGCTTGAGAGAACTCGGGTGAAGGAACTAGGCAAAATGGTACCGTAACTTCGGGAGAAGGTACGCTCTTATCAGTGAAGTCCCTTGCGGATGGAGCAGACGAGAGTCGCAGATACCAGGTGGCTGCAACTGTTTATTAAAAACACAGCACTGTGCAAAATCGTAAGATGACGTATACGGTGTGACGCCTGCCCGGTGCCGGAAGGTTAATTGATGGGGTTAGACTTCGGTCGAAGCTCTTGATCGAAGCCCCGGTAAACGGCGGCCGTAACTATAACGGTCCTAAGGTAGCGAAATTCCTTGTCGGGTAAGTTCCGACCTGCACGAATGGCGTAATGATGGCCACGCTGTCTCCACCCGAGACTCAGTGAAATTGAAATCGCTGTGAAGATGCAGTGTACCCGCGGCTAGACGGAAAGACCCCGTGAACCTTTACTACAGCTTGGCACTGAACATTGAACCTACATGTGTAGGATAGGTGGGAGACTATGAAACCGCGTCGCTAGATGTGGTGGAGTCGTCCTTGAAATACCACCCTTGTAGTTTTGATGTTCTAACGTTGGTCCCTGAATCGGGATTACGGACAGTGCCTGGTGGGTAGTTTGACTGGGGCGGTCTCCTCCCAAAGAGTAACGGAGGAGCACGAAGGTGGGCTAAACACGGTTGGACATCGTGTGGTTAGTGCAATGGCATAAGCCCGCTTGACTGCGAGAATGACAATTCGAGCAGGTGCGAAAGCAGGTCATAGTGATCCGGTGGTTCTGAATGGAAGGGCCATCGCTCAACGGATAAAAGGTACTCCGGGGATAACAGGCTGATACCGCCCAAGAGTTCATATCGACGGCGGTGTTTGGCACCTCGATGTCGGCTCATCACATCCTGGGGCTGAAGTCGGTCCCAAGGGTATGGCTGTTCGCCATTTAAAGTGGTACGCGAGCTGGGTTTAGAACGTCGTGAGACAGTTCGGTCCCTATCTGCCGTGGGCGTTGGAAAATTGAAAGGGGCTGCTCCTAGTACGAGAGGACCGGAGTGGACGAACCTCTGGTGTTCGGGTTGTCATGCCAATGGCATTGCCCGGTAGCTAAGTTCGGAATCGATAACCGCTGAAAGCATCTAAGCGGGAAGCGAGCCTTGAGATGAGTTTTCCCTGGCACTATAAGTGTCCTAAAGGGTTGTCGTAGACTACGACGTTGATAGGCAGGGTGTGTAAGTGCTGCGAGGCATTGAGCTAACCTGTACTAATTGCCCGTGAGGCTTAACCATACAACACCCAAGGGGTTTTGTGGACTCAAAGACAGACCTTGAATGAGTTTGAAGAGACTTTTAAATTAGCTTTCCGAATTTTAAAATTTGCTTGGCGACCATAGCATTGTGGACCCACCTGACTCCATGCCGAACTCAGAAGTGAAACACAATAGCGCCGATGGTAGTGTGGGGTTTCCCCATGTGAGAGTAGGACATCGCCAGGCTTTAATTTCGACTTTGTCTACAAAGTAGACAAGTCACCATAGAATTCTAAGTTTCTTAGAGTTTTATGTTGACTTTCAAAGTGGAAAGCGTATTATACGCGTCCTGCTTGAGTGCTAAGGCACTGAAAGCGTTCTCTTTTTAGAGAACAAGCTCTTTAACAATTTAAACCTATCAATCTGTGTGGGCACTCGTTGATGAATATCAAAACGTTTTATCGTTAGATAAAACAGATTCTTCGGAATCAAACTTGATTTCAATGAACTGAGTGACCAATGCAAAATTAAGTTTACTTAATTTTGGCACAGTCAATTCATTACCATTCTGTTCCTATTTATTTAAGAAGAGAGGGGTAATAGCTTTAAAATTACACTCTTTATTTATAAAGAATAGTTTTGAAGTCAGTATTCGTTGAGTCACAAAATCTTAAATTGAAGAGTTTGATCATGGCTCAGATTGAACGCTGGCGGCAGGCCTAACACATGCAAGTCGAGCGGAAACGACACTAACAATCCTTCGGGTGCGTTAATGGGCGTCGAGCGGCGGACGGGTGAGTAATGCCTAGGAAATTGCCTTGATGTGGGGGATAACCATTGGAAACGATGGCTAATACCGCATAATGCCTACGGGCCAAAGAGGGGGACCTTCGGGCCTCTCGCGTCAAGATATGCCTAGGTGGGATTAGCTAGTTGGTGAGGTAATGGCTCACCAAGGCGACGATCCCTAGCTGGTCTGAGAGGATGATCAGCCACACTGGAACTGAGACACGGTCCAGACTCCTACGGGAGGCAGCAGTGGGGAATATTGCACAATGGGCGAAAGCCTGATGCAGCCATGCCGCGTGTATGAAGAAGGCCTTCGGGTTGTAAAGTACTTTCAGTTGTGAGGAAGGGTGTGTAGTTAATAGCTGCGCATCTTGACGTTAGCAACAGAAGAAGCACCGGCTAACTCCGTGCCAGCAGCCGCGGTAATACGGAGGGTGCGAGCGTTAATCGGAATTACTGGGCGTAAAGCGCATGCAGGTGGTTCATTAAGTCAGATGTGAAAGCCCGGGGCTCAACCTCGGAACTGCATTTGAAACTGGTGAACTAGAGTGCTGTAGAGGGGGGTAGAATTTCAGGTGTAGCGGTGAAATGCGTAGAGATCTGAAGGAATACCAGTGGCGAAGGCGGCCCCCTGGACAGACACTGACACTCAGATGCGAAAGCGTGGGGAGCAAACAGGATTAGATACCCTGGTAGTCCACGCCGTAAACGATGTCTACTTGGAGGTTGTGGCCTTGAGCCGTGGCTTTCGGAGCTAACGCGTTAAGTAGACCGCCTGGGGAGTACGGTCGCAAGATTAAAACTCAAATGAATTGACGGGGGCCCGCACAAGCGGTGGAGCATGTGGTTTAATTCGATGCAACGCGAAGAACCTTACCTACTCTTGACATCCAGAGAAGCCAGCGGAGACGCAGGTGTGCCTTCGGGAGCTCTGAGACAGGTGCTGCATGGCTGTCGTCAGCTCGTGTTGTGAAATGTTGGGTTAAGTCCCGCAACGAGCGCAACCCTTATCCTTGTTTGCCAGCGAGTAATGTCGGGAACTCCAGGGAGACTGCCGGTGATAAACCGGAGGAAGGTGGGGACGACGTCAAGTCATCATGGCCCTTACGAGTAGGGCTACACACGTGCTACAATGGCGCATACAGAGGGCAGCAAGCTAGCGATAGTGAGCGAATCCCAAAAAGTGCGTCGTAGTCCGGATTGGAGTCTGCAACTCGACTCCATGAAGTCGGAATCGCTAGTAATCGTGAATCAGAATGTCACGGTGAATACGTTCCCGGGCCTTGTACACACCGCCCGTCACACCATGGGAGTGGGCTGCAAAAGAAGTGGGTAGTTTAACCTTTCGGGGAGGACGCTCACCACTTTGTGGTTCATGACTGGGGTGAAGTCGTAACAAGGTAGCCCTAGGGGAACCTGGGGCTGGATCACCTCCTTATACGAAGATAGTCACGATGAGTGTCCACACAGATTGATGGTTTAGATTTAGTTAAAGCCAGAGCTTTAATTAATAACGTAAGTTATTGATTAAAGCTTTTTGCTTTATGCTCTTTAACAATTTGGAAAGCTGACTGATTTGATTACTTACGAGTAATTCAATCAAATTTAAAAGTTCTCAATGTTTATCTTTCATTAGATAAACACAACAAACACATTCAAGTGTCTTGTATTCGAATCAAACTTAGTTTGATTCACAATTGAGTCCGGCAAACAGTCATCAAGAATTAACCCTTCTTGATGACAACCAAAAACCTTGGTTAGTTGCCATACACTAAGACCCTTTCGGGTTGTATGGTTAAGTGACTAAGCGTACACGGTGGATGCCTTGGCAGTCAGAGGCGATGAAAGGCGTAATAACTTGCGATAAGCCCAGATTAGGTAGTAATAACCTTTTGAGTCTGGGATTCCTGAATGGGGAAACCCACTTACATAAGTAAGTATCCTGTTGTGAATACATAGCAACAGGAGGCAAACCGGGGGAACTGAAACATCTAAGTACCCCGAGGAAGAGAAATCAACCGAGATTCCGAAAGTAGCGGCGAGCGAAATTGGATTAGCCCTTAAGCTTTTAATGATGCAGGTGAAGAGTCTGGAAAGTCTCGCAATAAAGGGTGATAGCCCCGTAACCGACACATTATAATCAGTGAAAACGAGTAGGGCGGGACACGTGATATCCTGTCTGAATATGGGGGGACCATCCTCCAAGGCTAAATACTACTGACTGACCGATAGTGAACCAGTACCGTGAGGGAAAGGCGAAAAGAACCCCTGTGAGGGGAGTGAAATAGAACCTGAAACCGTGTACGTACAAGCAGTAGGAGCACCTTCGTGGTGTGACTGCGTACCTTTTGTATAATGGGTCAGCGACTTAATTTTAGTAGCAAGGTTAACCGTTTAGGGGAGCCGTAGGGAAACCGAGTCTTAACTGGGCGTACAGTTGCTAGGATTAGACCCGAAACCAGGTGATCTAGCCATGGGCAGGTTGAAGGTTGAGTAACATCAACTGGAGGACCGAACCGACTAATGTTGAAAAATTAGCGGATGACTTGTGGCTAGGGGTGAAAGGCCAATCAAACCTGGAGATAGCTGGTTCTCCCCGAAAGCTATTTAGGTAGCGCCTCGGACGAATACTACTGGGGGTAGAGCACTGTTAAGGCTAGGGGGTCATCCCGACTTACCAACCCTTTGCAAACTCCGAATACCAGTAAGTACTATCCGGGAGACACACGGCGGGTGCTAACGTCCGTCGTGGAGAGGGAAACAACCCAGACCGCCAGCTAAGGTCCCAAAGTATAGCTAAGTGGGAAACGATGTGGGAAGGCTCAGACAGCCAGGATGTTGGCTTAGAAGCAGCCATCATTTAAAGAAAGCGTAATAGCTCACTGGTCGAGTCGGCCTGCGCGGAAGATGTAACGGGGCTAAGCTATACACCGAAGCTGCGGCTACGTACCTTAGGGTATGTGGGGTAGGGGAGCGTTCTGTAAGCCGTTGAAGGTGTGCTGTAAGGCATGCTGGAGGTATCAGAAGTGCGAATGCTGACATGAGTAACGATAAAGGGAGTGAAAAACTCCCTCGCCGGAAGACCAAGGGTTCCTGTCCAACGTTAATCGGGGCAGGGTAAGTCGACTCCTAAGGCGAGGCCGAAAGGCGTAGTCGATGGGAAACGGGTTAATATTCCCGTACTTCTTACAATTGCGATGGGGGGACGGAGAAGGCTAGGTGGGCCTGGCGACGGTTGTCCAGGTTCAAGTATGTAGGCGGAAAGTTTAGGTAAATCCGGACTTTCTTAACGCTGAGATACGATGTCGAGCTACTACGGTAGTGAAGTCATTGATGCCATGCTTCCAGGAAAAGCCTCTAAGCTTCAGATTGTAAGGAATCGTACCCCAAACCGACACAGGTGGTCGGGTAGAGAATACCAAGGCGCTTGAGAGAACTCGGGTGAAGGAACTAGGCAAAATGGTACCGTAACTTCGGGAGAAGGTACGCTCTTATCAGTGAAGTCCCTTGCGGATGGAGCAGACGAGAGTCGCAGATACCAGGTGGCTGCAACTGTTTATTAAAAACACAGCACTGTGCAAAATCGTAAGATGACGTATACGGTGTGACGCCTGCCCGGTGCCGGAAGGTTAATTGATGGGGTTAGACTTCGGTCGAAGCTCTTGATCGAAGCCCCGGTAAACGGCGGCCGTAACTATAACGGTCCTAAGGTAGCGAAATTCCTTGTCGGGTAAGTTCCGACCTGCACGAATGGCGTAATGATGGCCACGCTGTCTCCACCCGAGACTCAGTGAAATTGAAATCGCTGTGAAGATGCAGTGTACCCGCGGCTAGACGGAAAGACCCCGTGAACCTTTACTACAGCTTGGCACTGAACATTGAACCTACATGTGTAGGATAGGTGGGAGACTATGAAACCGCGTCGCTAGATGTGGTGGAGTCGTCCTTGAAATACCACCCTTGTAGTTTTGATGTTCTAACGTTGGCCCCTGAATCGGGGTTACGGACAGTGCCTGGTGGGTAGTTTGACTGGGGCGGTCTCCTCCCAAAGAGTAACGGAGGAGCACGAAGGTGGGCTAAACACGGTTGGACATCGTGTGGTTAGTGCAATGGCATAAGCCCGCTTGACTGCGAGAATGACAATTCGAGCAGGTGCGAAAGCAGGTCATAGTGATCCGGTGGTTCTGAATGGAAGGGCCATCGCTCAACGGATAAAAGGTACTCCGGGGATAACAGGCTGATACCGCCCAAGAGTTCATATCGACGGCGGTGTTTGGCACCTCGATGTCGGCTCATCACATCCTGGGGCTGAAGTCGGTCCCAAGGGTATGGCTGTTCGCCATTTAAAGTGGTACGCGAGCTGGGTTTAGAACGTCGTGAGACAGTTCGGTCCCTATCTGCCGTGGGCGTTGGAAAATTGAAAGGGGCTGCTCCTAGTACGAGAGGACCGGAGTGGACGAACCTCTGGTGTTCGGGTTGTCATGCCAATGGCATTGCCCGGTAGCTAAGTTCGGAATCGATAACCGCTGAAAGCATCTAAGCGGGAAGCGAGCCTTGAGATGAGTTTTCCCTGGCACTATAAGTGTCCTAAAGGGTTGTCGTAGACTACGACGTTGATAGGCAGGGTGTGTAAGTGCTGCGAGGCATTGAGCTAACCTGTACTAATTGCCCGTGAGGCTTAACCATACAACACCCAAGGGGTTTTGTGGACTCAATAGAAAGACCAGACCTTGAATGAGTTTGAAGAGAAATAACTTTTATAGCTCTATTAAATAGAGAAGCAGCTTTCCGAATTTTAAAATTTGCTTGGCGACCATAGCATTGTGGACCCACCTGATTCCATGCCGAACTCAGAAGTGAAACACAATAGCGCCGATGGTAGTGTGGGGTTTCCCCATGTGAGAGTAGGACATCGCCAGGCTTTAATTTCGACTTTGTCTACAAAGTAGACAAGTCACCATAGAATTCTAAGTTTCTTAGAGTTTTATGTTGACTTTTAAAGTGGAAAGCGTATTATACGCGTCCTGCTTGAGTGCTAAGGCACTGAAAGCGTTCTCTTTTTAGAGAACAAGCTCTTTAACAATTTAAACCTATCAATCTGTGTGGGCACTCGTTGATGAATATCAAAACGTTATTACTTAGGTAGTAACAGTTACTTCGGTAACAAACTTGATTTCAATGAACTGAGTGACCAATACGTTTAACTACTTGTAGTTATTCGGCACAGTCAATTCATTACCATTCTGTTGGAATGGTAATAGCTTTAAAATTACATAGTAGTTTTGAAGTCAGTATTCATTGAGTCACAAAATCTTAAATTGAAGAGTTTGATCATGGCTCAGATTGAACGCTGGCGGCAGGCCTAACACATGCAAGTCGAGCGGAAACGACAACATTGAATCTTCGGAGGATTTGTTGGGCGTCGAGCGGCGGACGGGTGAGTAATGCCTAGGAAATTGCCTTGATGTGGGGGATAACCATTGGAAACGATGGCTAATACCGCATAATGCCTACGGGCCAAAGAGGGGGATCTTCGGACCTCTCGCGTCAAGATATGCCTAGGTGGGATTAGCTAGTTGGTGAGGTAATGGCTCACCAAGGCGACGATCCCTAGCTGGTCTGAGAGGATGATCAGCCACACTGGAACTGAGACACGGTCCAGACTCCTACGGGAGGCAGCAGTGGGGAATATTGCACAATGGGCGAAAGCCTGATGCAGCCATGCCGCGTGTATGAAGAAGGCCTTCGGGTTGTAAAGTACTTTCAGTTGTGAGGAAGGGGGTAACGTTAATAGCGTTATCTCTTGACGTTAGCAACAGAAGAAGCACCGGCTAACTCCGTGCCAGCAGCCGCGGTAATACGGAGGGTGCGAGCGTTAATCGGAATTACTGGGCGTAAAGCGCATGCAGGTGGTTCATTAAGTCAGATGTGAAAGCCCGGGGCTCAACCTCGGAACTGCATTTGAAACTGGTGAACTAGAGTGCTGTAGAGGGGGGTAGAATTTCAGGTGTAGCGGTGAAATGCGTAGAGATCTGAAGGAATACCAGTGGCGAAGGCGGCCCCCTGGACAGACACTGACACTCAGATGCGAAAGCGTGGGGAGCAAACAGGATTAGATACCCTGGTAGTCCACGCCGTAAACGATGTCTACTTGGAGGTTGTGGCCTTGAGCCGTGGCTTTCGGAGCTAACGCGTTAAGTAGACCGCCTGGGGAGTACGGTCGCAAGATTAAAACTCAAATGAATTGACGGGGGCCCGCACAAGCGGTGGAGCATGTGGTTTAATTCGATGCAACGCGAAGAACCTTACCTACTCTTGACATCCAGAGAAGCCAGCGGAGACGCAGGTGTGCCTTCGGGAGCTCTGAGACAGGTGCTGCATGGCTGTCGTCAGCTCGTGTTGTGAAATGTTGGGTTAAGTCCCGCAACGAGCGCAACCCTTATCCTTGTTTGCCAGCGAGTAATGTCGGGAACTCCAGGGAGACTGCCGGTGATAAACCGGAGGAAGGTGGGGACGACGTCAAGTCATCATGGCCCTTACGAGTAGGGCTACACACGTGCTACAATGGCGCATACAGAGGGCAGCAAGCTAGCGATAGTGAGCGAATCCCAAAAAGTGCGTCGTAGTCCGGATTGGAGTCTGCAACTCGACTCCATGAAGTCGGAATCGCTAGTAATCGTGAATCAGAATGTCACGGTGAATACGTTCCCGGGCCTTGTACACACCGCCCGTCACACCATGGGAGTGGGCTGCAAAAGAAGTGGGTAGTTTAACCTTTCGGGGAGGACGCTCACCACTTTGTGGTTCATGACTGGGGTGAAGTCGTAACAAGGTAGCCCTAGGGGAACCTGGGGCTGGATCACCTCCTTATACGAAGATACTTACGATGAGTGTCCACACAGATTGATTAGGTTTAGAAAAGTAAAGAGACGAAGAACTCCCAAGTTCTTCAATATCCAGTGTCCCGTTCGTCTAGAGGCCTAGGACACCGCCCTTTCACGGCGGTAACAGGGGTTCGACTCCCCTACGGGATACCATTGGGTCGTTAGCTCAGTTGGTAGAGCAGTTGACTTTTAATCAATTGGTCGCAGGTTCGAATCCTGCACGACCCACCATTCTTTCTCCGCGAAGGAATTAAAACTATCGTGGGCGATTAGCTCAGTTGGGAGAGCACCTGCCTTACAAGCAGGGGGTCACTGGTTCGAGCCCGGTATCGCCCACCATTCTCTAAATATTCTTGGTTATAGTCATATCCAAACCACTTCTTTTGTCGTTGGTTGGTGTGTTTGACCCTGAGAGTCTTTAGAAAATGTGAATTTTAGAACACTGGTTCTTAAAGTCTCATGCTCTTTAACAATTTGGAAAGCTGACTGATTAACTGACTTACGAGTCATGTTAATCAAATTTAAAAGTTCTCAATGTTTATCTGCTCTTAGTTAATAAGAACGGTATAAACACAACAAACACATTTAAGTGTCTTGTATTCGAATCAAACTTTAGTTTGATTCACAATTGAGTCCGGCAAAGAGTTATCAAGAATTAACCCTTCTTGATGACAACCAAAAACCTTGGTTAGTTGCCATACTAGTTTGTTTTCACTTTTCAAAAGTGAAAGTAAAACAGAGACCCTTTCGGGTTGTATGGTTAAGTGACTAAGCGTACACGGTGGATGCCTTGGCAGTCAGAGGCGATGAAAGACGTAATAACTTGCGATAAGCCCAGATTAGGTAGTAATAACCTTTTGAGTCTGGGATTTCTGAATGGGGAAACCCACGTGCATAAGCACGTATCCTGTTGTGAATACATAGCAACAGGAGGCAAACCGGGGGAACTGAAACATCTAAGTACCCCGAGGAAGAGAAATCAACCGAGATTCCGAAAGTAGCGGCGAGCGAAATTGGATTAGCCCTTAAGCTTTTAATGATGCAGGTGAAGAGTCTGGAAAGTCTCGCAATAAAGGGTGATAGCCCCGTAACCGACACATCATAATCAGTGAAAACGAGTAGGGCGGGACACGTGATATCCTGTCTGAATATGGGGGGACCATCCTCCAAGGCTAAATACTACTGACTGACCGATAGTGAACCAGTACCGTGAGGGAAAGGCGAAAAGAACCCCTGTGAGGGGAGTGAAATAGAACCTGAAACCGTGTACGTACAAGCAGTAGGAGCACCTTCGTGGTGTGACTGCGTACCTTTTGTATAATGGGTCAGCGACTTAATTTTAGTAGCAAGGTTAACCGTTTAGGGGAGCCGTAGGGAAACCGAGTCTTAACTGGGCGTACAGTTGCTAGGATTAGACCCGAAACCAGGTGATCTAGCCATGGGCAGGTTGAAGGTTGAGTAACATCAACTGGAGGACCGAACCGACTAATGTTGAAAAATTAGCGGATGACTTGTGGCTAGGGGTGAAAGGCCAATCAAACCTGGAGATAGCTGGTTCTCCCCGAAAGCTATTTAGGTAGCGCCTCGGACGAATACTACTGGGGGTAGAGCACTGTTAAGGCTAGGGGGTCATCCCGACTTACCAACCCTTTGCAAACTCCGAATACCAGTAAGTACTATCCGGGAGACACACGGCGGGTGCTAACGTCCGTCGTGGAGAGGGAAACAACCCAGACCGCCAGCTAAGGTCCCAAAGTATAGCTAAGTGGGAAACGATGTGGGAAGGCTCAGACAGCCAGGATGTTGGCTTAGAAGCAGCCATCATTTAAAGAAAGCGTAATAGCTCACTGGTCGAGTCGGCCTGCGCGGAAGATGTAACGGGGCTAAGCTATACACCGAAGCTGCGGCTACGTACCTTAGGGTATGTGGGGTAGGGGAGCGTTCTGTAAGCCGTTGAAGGTGTGCTGTAAGGCATGCTGGAGGTATCAGAAGTGCGAATGCTGACATGAGTAACGATAAAGGGAGTGAAAAACTCCCTCGCCGGAAGACCAAGGGTTCCTGTCCAACGTTAATCGGGGCAGGGTAAGTCGACTCCTAAGGCGAGGCCGAAAGGCGTAGTCGATGGGAAACGGGTTAATATTCCCGTACTTCTTACAATTGCGATGGGGGGACGGAGAAGGCTAGGTGGGCCTGGCGACGGTTGTCCAGGTTCAAGTATGTAGGCGGAAAGTTTAGGTAAATCCGGACTTTCTTAACGCTGAGATACGATGTCGAGCTACTACGGTAGTGAAGTCATTGATGCCATGCTTCCAGGAAAAGCCTCTAAGCTTCAGATTGTAAGGAATCGTACCCCAAACCGACACAGGTGGTCGGGTAGAGAATACCAAGGCGCTTGAGAGAACTCGGGTGAAGGAACTAGGCAAAATGGTACCGTAACTTCGGGAGAAGGTACGCTCTTATCAGTGAAGTCCCTTGCGGATGGAGCAGACGAGAGTCGCAGATACCAGGTGGCTGCAACTGTTTATTAAAAACACAGCACTGTGCAAAATCGTAAGATGACGTATACGGTGTGACGCCTGCCCGGTGCCGGAAGGTTAATTGATGGGGTTAGACTTCGGTCGAAGCTCTTGATCGAAGCCCCGGTAAACGGCGGCCGTAACTATAACGGTCCTAAGGTAGCGAAATTCCTTGTCGGGTAAGTTCCGACCTGCACGAATGGCGTAATGATGGCCACGCTGTCTCCACCCGAGACTCAGTGAAATTGAAATCGCTGTGAAGATGCAGTGTACCCGCGGCTAGACGGAAAGACCCCGTGAACCTTTACTACAGCTTGGCACTGAACATTGAACCTACATGTGTAGGATAGGTGGGAGACTATGAAACCGCGTCGCTAGATGTGGTGGAGTCGTCCTTGAAATACCACCCTTGTAGTTTTGATGTTCTAACGTTGGTCCCTGAATCGGGATTACGGACAGTGCCTGGTGGGTAGTTTGACTGGGGCGGTCTCCTCCCAAAGAGTAACGGAGGAGCACGAAGGTGGGCTAAACACGGTTGGACATCGTGTGGTTAGTGCAATGGCATAAGCCCGCTTGACTGCGAGAATGACAATTCGAGCAGGTGCGAAAGCAGGTCATAGTGATCCGGTGGTTCTGAATGGAAGGGCCATCGCTCAACGGATAAAAGGTACTCCGGGGATAACAGGCTGATACCGCCCAAGAGTTCATATCGACGGCGGTGTTTGGCACCTCGATGTCGGCTCATCACATCCTGGGGCTGAAGTCGGTCCCAAGGGTATGGCTGTTCGCCATTTAAAGTGGTACGCGAGCTGGGTTTAGAACGTCGTGAGACAGTTCGGTCCCTATCTGCCGTGGGCGTTGGAAAATTGAAAGGGGCTGCTCCTAGTACGAGAGGACCGGAGTGGACGAACCTCTGGTGTTCGGGTTGTCATGCCAATGGCATTGCCCGGTAGCTAAGTTCGGAATCGATAACCGCTGAAAGCATCTAAGCGGGAAGCGAGCCTTGAGATGAGTTTTCCCTGGCGCTATAAGCGTCCTAAAGGGTTGTCGTAGACTACGACGTTGATAGGCAGGGTGTGTAAGTGCTGCGAGGCATTGAGCTAACCTGTACTAATTGCCCGTGAGGCTTAACCATACAACACCCAAGGGGTTTTGTGGACTCAATAGAAAGACCAGACCTTGAATGAGTTTGAAGAGAAATAACTTTTAGATAAGCTTTCCGAATTTTAAAATTTGCTTGGCGACCATAGCATTGTGGACCCACCTGATTCCATGCCGAACTCAGAAGTGAAACACAATAGCGCCGATGGTAGTGTGGGGCTTCCCCATGTGAGAGTAGGACATCGCCAGGCTTTAAATTAAATCTTTAGGTTGACCGACCTGGAGATATGGACGCTCACTTAGTGAGTTGACCACTGCGGAGTGGTAGTTCAGTTGGTTAGAATACCGGCCTGTCACGCCGGGGGTCGCGGGTTCGAGTCCCGTCCACTCCGCCACTTATACTAAGCCCAAGTCAAAAGACTTGGGCTTTTTACGTTTGGAGTTTGACAACTAAGTCGCCTTCTTCAAAATATCTCGCTATCTCGCTATCTCGCTATCTCGCTATCTCGCTATCTCGCTATCTCGCTATCTCGCTATCTCGCTATCTCGCTATCTCGCTATCTCGCTATCTCGCTATCTCGCTATCTCGTAGATACAAAAACGCCTAGCGTTTGCTAGGCGTTGATAAATAGTGTTTCTAATCCATCGACTACAGTATTTGCTTCAGCACTCTATCTGCTTTCACACGAGTGATTTTACGAATCAACTTTTGAACTTCCATCGGGTAGCTCTCTACCTTGTCCAATTGCTTATAAGTACAAATAAGTTGAGTGTGTTGAAGGATATTATCTACTTCAGCTTGGAACTTATCTGTTAGGTGATGGTAGTTATCTTGGATAAAGATACCGTTCTCAAGATCAAGTTTCCACGCGCGAGGGTTTAAGTTATTACCTGTAAGAAGCATGTAGCGCTTGTCGACCCAAATTCCCTTTAGGTGGAAGCTATTTGAATCGTGTTGCCAAAGTCGAATCGAAAGATTACGACCAGCAATATGAGCTTCATTAGCTTTAGCAAAACGACGCAGGTTCAATTCGTATAGGTATGGCAGACCACCAATCGTTTTAAATTCTTCTTCTGGAGAGATAAAGAAATCATTTGCTGTCTTATCACCTACAACAATGCTGACCTTTACGCCACGTTTAAGCGCTTTCTTCACTTCTTTAGCTAGGCTAGGTGGGAAGTTGAAGTAAGGCGTACAAATGAAGATCTCGTCTTTAGCCTGAGCGACAAGTTGATTGATTCCCTGATTCAGACGGTTACGTCTCTTGCCGATACCTACCAATGGTGTCACAGCGACTTGTTCGGGAGAAACCTCTTGACCATCGAATTGATATTGAGATCTTGCTAACGATGCTCGGAACTGACGAATTGCAGGTTTTAGATCTTTAGTAATTGGCTTGTTTTTATCAGCCAAGTTATATACAGCGCTGTCCGCGACCATCTGCTCGTGTACGTAGGTAAACATCGAATCAGCAAGCATTGCGTTGTTTAAAACGTGGTAGCGGTCGAAGCGATAGCGGTCATGGTAATTCAGATAGATATTGTTAAGGCTTGCACCACTGTATATCACGTTGTCATCGACGATGAAGCCTTTTAAATGCAGTACGCCAAAGACCTCTTTACCGCGAACAGGAATGCCATAAACAGGTACAGAGTGCTGGTATTTCTCTTCGAACTCTTTATACATGGCTGCATTGCCTTCAGAAGACTCCGCGCCAATCAATCCACGTTGAGCTCTGTGCCAATCGACACACACACTCACATCTAATTCTGGATTATTTTGCTTTGCTTCATATAAGGCAGTTAGGATCTCACGGCCAGCCTCATCATCTTCAAGGTACAAAGCGACTAAACTAATACGAGTTGTTGCGCGAGATATCTCATCAAGTAAGCGAGCTCTAAACTCTTGCGCTGATAGTAGTACTTCAAACTTGTCAGGATTCTGCGCTATGGTTGGCAACTGTATGAATGGATTCCTACTGGCAATCATATTGACTGTTTTACCTTAAAAATATGCAAAATTGCGAACCTCTAATTTTACCAAAGGGATAGCATCAAATACTAGATAATCGAGGCATTCTCTAACAATTTTGCTGATAATGCATAGGAATGAGATCTTTTCCGCTATTCGAATAGCGCTCGTATAAAACTCTTAAACCATTTGGCAGATCTTTAGGCTCAACTTGTACGAATTTGTGTCGCGCGTAAAAATTGGTGAGATGAGCGTACGCAAAGCAGTAATCGTCTTCCGTAAGTGTATGTTGCGCACAATAATCCATAAGCTGGGAGCCTAATTGCTTGCCGCGATGTTGTTTTGATATCGCTATTCCAGTAAGTAAGCGATTATTTTCTATTGTACGAAAACGCACGACACCGCACAGCTCGTTATCCAGTAATAACGAATAGATCAGTTCACTTTTATTCACTTTTCCCGTTGGGTAATGTTCTTTATAGAAACGTTTAACTAAGGGAACTTTTACTGGGTCTAATTGGGTAATGATGACATTGTTCATTCAGTCACTGCGCCATTGGTTTATCTGCTGTAGAATGACTGCAGTGTAAGTTAATTGAATATCGCCATGCAATTCCATCTCAATGCTAGTTTAAAAAATGTTCATACTTTTTCCATCGATCAGACGTGTGATGCGTTGGTTGAAGTAACCACTATCGAAGAATTAATTTCCGTTTACAGAGACCCCAAATGGTCAGCTTTACCTAAGTTAATACTGGGTAAGGGCAGTAATATGCTTTTTACTGAGCACTTCGCTGGCCTAGTCATTGTGAATAAATTAACCGGGATTGAGTTGACCGAGACGGACAGTCATCACCTACTGCATGTTAGTGGGGGGGAAGATTGGCCAGACTTAGTTGAATGGAGTGTGGATAAAGGGCTTGGTGGTCTAGAAAACCTAGCAATGATACCCGGCTGTTCAGGTTCTGCTCCGATTCAGAATATTGGTGCGTACGGCGTTGAGCTGCAAGACGTATGCGAGTATGTCGATATTCTGTGTCTGGATAGTTATACAGTTAAGCGATTGAGCAAAGAAGAGTGTCTCTTTGGTTACCGAGATTCTATTTTCAAGCACGCTCTCTACGATAAAGCGATTGTAGTTGCGATTGGTTTAACGTTGCCGAAAGAGTGGAAGCCATGTAATCACTATGGTCCGTTAAAAAGCCTACCGGCCGATACTCTGTCTCCTCGTACTATATTTGATGAAGTATGCGCTATCCGTTCAAGTAAGTTGCCAGACCCTAGGTTCCAAGGCAATGCGGGCAGCTTCTTCAAGAATCCTGTGATCACCAAAGATCATTTTGATCGCTTGTTAGCTCTATATCCCAATATTGTCGGATATGAGAGCAATGACATGATCAAAGCCGCTGCAGGCTGGCTGATTGATCAATGCCAGTTCAAAGGCGTGACCGAAGGCGGTGCTCAAGTTCACCCAAAACAAGCATTAGTTATCATCAATTATGATGAGGCTTCTGCTGTGGATATCCTTAAGCTTGCAGAGCGAGTGCGTCAGTCTGTCTTGAATAAATTCGATATTCGATTGGAACATGAAGTGCGTTTTATGGGACGAGACTGCGAGACAAACCTAGACAAGGCTTTGGAGTCATTGGCATGAGAGAACACAGTACCAAGCTTGCACTATTGAGATGTCTTGCTGACGGTGAGTTTCATTCAGGTGAAGATCTAGGTGAAATGATTGGTGTATCACGAGCGGCTATCAGCAAGCACATTAAAGGTATTCAAGAGTGGGGTTTAGATATCTACCGAGTACAAGGCAAGGGCTATAAGCTAGCTAGCCGTTTAGATATGCTTAACGAAGACAAATTGTCTGTTGTTAGTCGTGATGCTTCTCTTGAACTCATTCCAATCATAGGTTCAACAAACCAACACCTATTAGAGCGTACTAACATCCTCGAATCGGGTTCTGTCTGTATTGCTGAATATCAAGCTGCGGGACGTGGACGCCGTGGACGAGAGTGGGTATCGCCATTCGGTGCAAACCTCTATCTTTCAATGTATTGGAGACTCGACGCAGGGATGGCTGCCGCGATGGGCTTGAGCCTTGTGGTTGGTGTTGCTGTTGTTGAAGCTTTGGAAGAGATGGGCGTAGAAGGTATAAAGCTCAAATGGCCGAACGACCTTTACCACAATGACAAGAAGCTTGCAGGTATCTTGGTAGAGCTGTCAGGACAGTCCGGTGGCGCTGCTCATATTGTGATTGGTTTAGGGCTAAACTTATCCATGGATCCAGCAACATCAGGTATTGGCCAACCGTGGACTTCTCTTAAAGAAGTGTGTGGTGGGAAGGTGCCCGATCGTAACCAGTTAGCACAGGCTCTGATCAATGCCTGGGACAAGTCTCTTGTTGATTATGAGTTGAAAGGGATGTCGAATTTTGTAGAGCGTTGGAATCGCTTAGATAACTTCTTAGGTCGCAATGTTAGGTTGATCATTGGACCTAGAGAAATTGAAGGTGTTGTTCAAGGCATCGATGAACAAGGTGCTGTATTACTCAAAACTGAGAATGGTATCGAGAGCTATATCGGCGGAGAGATCTCGCTAAGAAAAAGTGATTAAAGTGTTACTATTTTCTTAGTAACACTTCTTCAACCATATGATCTGCGCCTTTACGTAGAATCAAGTGAGCCCTTTCTCGTGTAGGAAGGATATTTTGTTCTAGGTTCAAGCCATTAATTGAACTCCAGATACCTTCCGCTTTATCCAATGCCGCTTGGTTCGATAATTTCGTGTAATGACTAAAGTAAGAGCCTGGTTTGGTAAACGCGCCATCGCGGAATTTCATAAAGCGATTGACGTACCACTCTTTGATTTGTTGGCTATCAGCGTCAACATAGAGTGAGAAATCAAGGAAGTCTGAAATAAACACGCGATGTGGCTCGTGTGGATCGTTCATGCCTGTTTGTAATACATTAAGTCCTTCAATAATAAGCACATCTGGTAGGTCGACGCACTTAACGTCATCAGTAATGTTGTACGTAAGATGCGAGTACACGGGTGCTGTGACATTTCTCTTGCATGCTTTTACATCCGAAACAAAGTTCACTAAACGCTTAATATCGTAAGACTCCGGAAAGCCCTTTTTACTCATCAATCCTTTCTCTTCTAACACCTCATTTGGGTATAAGAAGCCATCGGTTGTCACTAGCTCAACTTTTGGGTGGTTCTCCCAGCGAGAAAGTAGGGCTTTAAGCAGTCGTGCAGTTGTACTTTTGCCCACAGCGACACTTCCAGCAATACCGATGATAAAAGGTGGTGCTTTCTCGTTTTTATCCAGGAATTGATGGAGTACTGAGTTTCTATTCTGTCTGGCTGCCACATAGAGATTTAATAGGCGAGAGAGCGGCAGGTAGATCTCAACGGCTTCCTCCATTGTGAGCTTTTCATTGATGCCTTGAAGCTCTTTTAAGTCGCTCTCAGAAAGTGTCATCGGAACTAAATTCCTTAGCTCAGACCAACGTTCGCGGTCAAATGACATAAATGGGCTCATATAAACTCTATAGTGGATAACAAAACAAGTGCATGGAAAATACATCAAGCGATAGATAAATAAAATATCTTCCTGTACTAGATGTGGGCTAAAGGCAGAAACCTTGAGCTAAATAGCTGTATATAGGAATTTGATAGGAGAATTTTTCACTTTTTTTCAATTTACTATTGCAAGGTGGAAAATCATTCAATAAAATGCGCCCCACTTGTGCCGACTTAGCTCAGTAGGTAGAGCAACTGACTTGTAATCAGTAGGTCACCAGTTCGATTCCGGTAGTCGGCACCACTTTCTCCCTTTCTTTAAGGTAAGCGAGAGAAAGCTCAAAATTTGGAGGGGTTCCCGAGTGGCCAAAGGGAGCAGACTGTAAATCTGCCGGCACTGCCTTCGATGGTTCGAATCCGTCTCCCTCCACCATATTCTAAAGGTTAAATAGCTCAAACAGAGTTACGTGTTGCGTGCATCGTATAATGGCTATTACCTCAGCCTTCCAAGCTGATGATGCGGGTTCGATTCCCGCTGCACGCTCCAACTCATTTTGTGTGCTGATATAGCTCAGTCGGTAGAGCGCACCCTTGGTAAGGGTGAGGTCCCCAGTTCGACTCTGGGTATTAGCACCAGTCAAAAGCTTCTTCTCCTTTAATAAAGAAAAACATTTTTTTTGGTTGCGTGGTCTTATTTTAAGCCACCTAATCCGTACCTAGAGGGGCACCCCATGTCTAAAGAAAAATTTGAACGTACGAAACCGCACGTAAACGTTGGTACTATCGGCCACGTTGACCACGGTAAAACAACTCTAACTGCTGCTATCTGTACTACACTTGCAAAAGTGTACGGTGGTGTTGCTAAAGATTTCGCATCTATCGATAACGCTCCAGAAGAGCGCGAGCGCGGTATCACAATCGCAACTTCTCACGTTGAGTACGATACTCCTGAACGTCACTACGCACACGTAGACTGTCCTGGACACGCCGATTATGTTAAAAACATGATCACTGGTGCTGCTCAAATGGACGGCGGTATCCTAGTTGTTGCTGCTACAGATGGCCCTATGCCACAAACTCGTGAGCACATTCTACTTGGTCGTCAAGTTGGTATCCCTTACATCATCGTATTCATGAACAAATGTGACATGGTTGATGACGAAGAGCTACTTGAGCTAGTAGAAATGGAAGTTCGTGAACTTCTTTCTGAGTACGAGTACCCAGGAGACGACCTTCCAGTAATTCAAGGTTCTGCACTTGGCGCTCTAAACGGCGAAAAGCAGTGGGAAGACAAGATCGTTGAGCTTGCAGAAGCACTAGATTCTTACATTCCACTTCCAGAGCGTGCTGTTGATCTACCGTTCCTACTTCCTATTGAAGATGTATTCTCAATCCAAGGTCGTGGTACTGTAGTTACTGGTCGTATCGAGCGCGGTATCCTACGTGTAGGTGACGAAGTAGAAATCGTTGGTATCAAAGAGACTACTCTTACTACTTGTACTGGTGTTGAAATGTTCCGTAAACTGCTTGACGAAGGTCGTGCAGGTGAGAACGTTGGTGCACTTCTACGTGGTACTAAGCGTGATGACGTTGAACGTGGCCAAGTACTTTCTGCTAAAGGTTCAATCAACCCACACACTAAGTTTGAGTCTGAAGTATACGTACTTTCTAAAGACGAAGGCGGCCGTCACACTCCTTTCTTCAAGGGTTACCGTCCACAGTTCTACTTCCGTACAACTGACGTAACAGGCGATATCACTCTACCTGAAGGCGTAGAAATGGTAATGCCAGGTGACAACGTTCAAATGACTGTTGAGCTAATCGCTCCAATCGCAATGGACGAAGGTCTACGTTTCGCAATCCGCGAAGGTGGCCGTACAGTTGGTGCTGGTGTTGTAGCTAAAATCTTTGCATAAGATTTGACGAACCACTAGTAAAAAGGGCATCATTTGATGCCCTTTTTCTGCGCTGAAAAAAGAGTTGGGTGTTTTGACATCAATTTTAACTCTTAGCAAAGAATTAAACGGTCTTTTTAACTAAAATGACTGTTAGATGTGTTGTTTTGCAACGCAAAGGAATGTGCCCTGCAACAGCGGGGTTATTGTCGTCTATATTTAAGACTTATCACAGGTTGGTTTTATGAAAGCAAACGCTGAAACTCCTGATAGCTCAGGTGCAGCAGATACAATGAAGTGGGTAGTCGCTTTTGTACTGTTGGCTGCTGCTGTTGTGGGTAATTACCTGTATGGTGAATTGTCTGTTGTAATTCGCGCTGCAGGTGTAGTTGTGCTGATTGCTGCCGCACTAGGCGTTGCAGCAACAACAACTAAAGGTAAAGCTGCGATCGATTTTGCAAAAGAATCTCGTATGGAGATTCGTAAAGTTGTTTGGCCTACTCGCCAAGAAACTATGCAAACTACATTGATCGTTTTAGCTGTATGTATTGTTATGTCTCTAGTGCTTTGGGGAATTGACGGCATTATGGTCCGTTTAGTTTCTCTAGCAACTGGAGTGTAGAGGGTTCTGATTCATGAGTGAAGCTCCAAAAAAACGTTGGTATGTAGTTCAAGCCTTTTCTGGCTATGAAGGCCGTGTATCTCAATCGTTACGCGAACATATTAAAATGCACGACATGGAAGAATTCTTTGGTGACGTTTTAGTACCTACTGAAGAAGTAGTGGAAATGCGTGCAGGTCAACGCCGTAAAAGCGAACGTAAGTTCTTCCCTGGCTACGTATTAGTGCAAATGATCATGAATGATGAATCATGGCACTTAGTACGCAGCATTCCTCGTGTTATGGGCTTCATTGGTGGTACCTCTGATCGTCCTGCACCAATCACTGACAAAGAAGCTGATGCTATCTTGAACCGTCTAGAGAAAGCGAGCGAGTCTCCACGTCCTAAGACAATGTTCGAAGCGGGTGAAGTGGTTCGTGTGAATGATGGTCCGTTTGCTGATTTCAACGGTACAGTTGAAGAAGTAGATTACGAGAAAAGCCGCATTAAGGTATCTGTATCGATCTTTGGTCGTGCAACACCGGTTGAGCTTGAATTTGGTCAAGTTGAAAAGCTGGACTAAAACTCTAACTTTTGAACAAGCTGTGGATAAATACTTCATAAGTTGTTCAAAATAAAAGAGTATAAAAAACCACCTTTTTAGGGTTGTTAAAGGCGCGAATTATGATTATAATTTCGCGCCTTTTTACTTCTATCGAAGTAAGAAAGAGTTAATTGAAATTAAGGGGAGCTTGCCTTACGGCTAGCGCATGTACCCAAAAATTAGGAAATATCATGGCTAAGAAAGTTGAAGCTTATATCAAACTGCAAGTTGCAGCTGGTATGGCAAACCCAAGTCCACCGGTTGGTCCTGCTCTAGGTCAACACGGCGTGAACATCATGGAATTCTGTAAAGCGTTCAACGCAAAAACAGAATCTGTTGAGAAAGGTCTACCTACTCCAGTAGTAATTACTGTTTACAACGACCGTTCTTTCACGTTCGTAACTAAGACTCCACCTGCTGCTGTTCTTCTTAAGAAAGCTGCTGGCGTTAAGTCTGGTTCAGGTCGTCCAAACACTGAGAAAGTTGGTACTGTAACTGACGCTCAAGTTCAGGAAATCGCAGAAACTAAAGCTGCTGATATGACTGGTGCTGACATCGAAGCAATGAAGCGTTCTATTGCTGGTACTGCTCGTTCAATGGGCCTAGTGGTAGAGGGATAAGATCATGGCAAAACTTACTAAGCGTATGCGCGTAATCCGCGACAAAGTTGAAGTAACTAAAGAATACGAAATCAACGAAGCTGTTGCTCTTCTTAAAGAACTAGCTACAGCTAAATTCGTTGAGTCTGTAGATGTTGCTGTTAACCTAGGCATCGATGCTCGTAAATCTGACCAAAACGTACGTGGCGCAACTGTGCTACCTCACGGTACTGGCCGTGACATCCGCGTTGCTGTGTTCACTCAAGGTGCAAACGCAGAAGCAGCTAAAGCAGCTGGCGCAGATATCGTTGGTATGGAAGATCTTGCTGAGCAAGTGAAAAAAGGCGAAATGAACTTCGACGTTGTTGTTGCTTCTCCTGATGCAATGCGTGTTGTTGGTCAACTAGGTACAATCCTAGGTCCACGCGGCCTTATGCCAAACCCTAAAGTTGGTACTGTAACTCCTAACGTTGCTGAAGCGGTTAAGAACGCTAAAGCTGGTCAGGTTCGTTACCGTAACGACAAGAACGGTATCATCCACACTACTATCGGCAAAGCATCTTTCGAAGCTAACCAGCTTCAAGAGAACCTAGAAGCACTTCTAGTTGCTCTTAAGAAAGCTAAGCCTTCTTCAGCGAAAGGTACTTTCCTGAAGAAAGTAAGCATCTCTACTACGATGGGTGCTGGTGTTACTGTTGATCAAGCTAGTCTTGACACTCAAGCAAACTAATTTGCTTCGGCGCAGATTTAGTGTATACTTCTGCGCCTAATATTTGTGGTTGGGTGATTTTTGAAGCAATTCAGGTCATCCGTCCCAAGACCGTAGGCGCTGTACTCTTCGGAGATATGGCTTAATAAAACCTACGTAGGCGATGTTGTGGTTTGAAGTGAATTTATTCATTTTTAAATAACATCGTAAACGCTCATTACATTTTGTATGAGTGCTGTAATCACAACCAGAGGTTAATCCAAATGGCTTTAAATCTTCAAGACAAAAAAGCAATTGTTGCTGAAGTCAACGAAGCTGCCAGTGGTGCACTTTCTGCAGTTGTAGCTGATTCTCGTGGCGTTACTGTTGGCGCAATGACTTCTCTACGTAAACAAGCTCGCGAAGCGGGTGTTTACATGAGAGTTGTTCGTAACACACTAGCACGCCGTGCGATTCAGGGTACAGACTACGAGTGTCTAACTGACACTTTCACTGGTCCAACTCTGATCGCATTCTCTAATGAGCACCCAGGTGCTGCAGCGCGTCTTTTCAAAGACTTCGCTAAAGAGAATAAAGATTTCGAGATCAAAGCTGCTGCATTTGAAGGCGCAGTTACTGATGCTGAAGTACTAGCGACACTACCAACTTACGACGAAGCTATCGCACGCCTAATGATGTGCATGAAAGAAGCTTCTGCTGGCAAGCTGGTTCGTACTATCGCTGCTGTTCGCGACCAAAAAGAAGAAGCTGCGGCTTAAGCCTTGCTTTTCACTGGTTGCTATTTAAACTTATTGTTGACTTAAAAGAGAATTGTTATGTCTATTACTAACGAGCAAATCCTAGACGCAGTTGCAGAAATGTCTGTAATGCAAGTTGTTGAGCTTATCGAAGCTATGGAAGAGAAATTCGGTGTTACTGCTGCTGCTGCAGTTGTAGCTGGTGGTGCTTCTGCTGAAGCTGCTGCTGAGCAAACTGAATTCGACGTAATCCTAACTGCTGCTGGCGCTAACAAAGTACAAGTTATCAAAGCTGTACGTGGCGCAACTGGCCTAGGTCTTAAAGAAGCTAAAGGTCTTGTAGACTCAGCTCCTGCAGCGCTTAAAGAAGGCGTTGACAAAGCTGAAGCTGAAGCTCTTAAAGCACAGCTAGAAGAAGCTGGCGCTTCTGTTGAAGTTAAGTAATTATTACTTAATTTCTTAGCCGCAAGGCTAATGGCTGGTGGTTTATTAACCACCGGCCTTTTTGCGCTGTAGGGCTATGACGAAATTTCCGCTGTTTAACCGTCATAATCCAAGCAAAAAAACAGTCATTTTTTCGAAATGATTGTTCACTACAGTAAACAGCTGTTTGTCACCGCCCCCTCTGAAGAGTGTTTTGGGTGGTTTGGGTCACTTATCAGCGAGCTGAGGAACCCCATGGTTTACTCTTATACCGAGAAAAAGCGCATCCGTAAGGATTTTGGTACTCGTCCACAAGTTTTGGACATTCCATACCTGTTATCGATCCAGCTTGATTCTTTCGACAAATTCATCGAACAGGATCCTGAAGGTCAATACGGTCTTGAAGCTGCTTTCCGTTCTGTATTTCCAATTCAGAGCTACAACGGCAATTCTGAGCTGCAATACGTTAGCTACCGTCTTGGTGAGCCAGTTTTTGACGTTAAAGAATGTCAAATCCGCGGTGTTACTTACTCAAAGCCACTACGCGTAAAACTACGTCTAGTTATCTTTGATCGAGATGCACCAGCAGGTACTGTAAAAGACATTAAAGAACAAGAAGTCTACATGGGCGAAATTCCGCTTATGACAGACAATGGTACTTTCGTAATTAATGGTACCGAGAGGGTTATCGTATCCCAGCTGCACCGAAGCCCAGGCGTGTTCTTCGACAGTGATAAGGGTAAGACCCACTCATCAGGTAAAGTTCTTTATAACGCACGTGTAATTCCTTACCGTGGCTCATGGTTAGACTTTGAGTTCGATCCTAAGGATAACTTATTCGTACGTATCGACCGTCGTCGTAAGCTACCAGCATCGATTATCCTTCGTGCACTTGGTAAATCGACTGAAGAGATCCTAGATCTGTTCTTCGACAAAGTGAACTTCGAAGTGAAAGACCAAACTCTACTTATGGAGTTGGTTCCTGATCGTCTACGTGGTGAAACTGCGTCATTCGACATCGAAGCAAACGGCAAAACTTACGTTGAGACTGGTCGTCGTGTAACTGCTCGCCATATCCGTCAACTTGAAAAAGATGGCGTTGAGCACATCGAAGTACCAGTAGAGTACATCGTTGAAAAGATTGCTGCGAAAGATTACATCAACGAAGCAACTGGCGAGATCATCGTTGGCGCAAACCAAGAGATTAGCCTAGAAGCACTTGCTAACCTGTCTCAAGCAGGTCACAAGACTCTAGAAGTGCTGTTCACGAATGACCTAGACCATGGTCCATTCATGTCAGACACTCTACGTGCGGATAGCACAGTAGATCGCATCTCTGCATTGGTAGAAATCTACCGCATGATGCGTCCTGGCGAGCCACCAACGAAAGAAGCTGCAGAATCATTGTTCGAAAGCCTATTCTTCTCTGAAGATCGTTACGACCTATCAACTGTAGGCCGTATGAAATTCAACAGCTCTATCGAGCGTGAAGAAGAAGAAGAGCGCGGTACTCTGGATGAATCAGACATCATCGAAGTGATGAAGAAACTGATTGGTATCCGTAACGGCATTGGTGAAGTGGACGATATCGACCACCTTGGCAACCGTCGTATCCGTTCTGTAGGTGAAATGGCAGAAAACCAATTCCGTGTTGGTCTAGTTCGTGTAGAACGTGCCGTTAAAGAACGTCTAAGCCTTGGTGACCTTGATGCAATCATGCCTCAAGACCTTATCAACGCTAAGCCGATCTCTGCTGCAGTTAAAGAATTCTTTGGTTCTTCACAGCTTTCACAGTTTATGGACCAAAACAACCCATTGTCAGAAGTTACGCACAAGCGTCGTATCTCTGCTTTAGGTCCTGGTGGTCTTACTCGTGAGCGCGCAGGCTTCGAAGTACGTGACGTTCACGTAACTCACTACGGTCGTCTATGTCCGATCGAAACGCCTGAAGGTCCAAACATCGGTCTAATTAACTCGCTATCTGCATTTGCACGTTGTAACGATTACGGTTTCCTAGAAACTCCGTACCGTCGTGTAGTAGATGGTGTAGTAACAGAAGAAGTTGATTACCTGTCTGCAATCCAGGAAGGTCAATTCGTAATTGCGCAAGCAAACACCATTCTTACTGAAGAAGGTACGTTTGCAGATGAGCTAATCACAGCTCGTCAAAAAGGTGAATCTGGTCTTCACCCACGCGATCACGTTGACTACATGGACGTTGCGACAAACCAAGTAGTATCTATCGCTGCTTCGCTTATCCCGTTCCTAGAACACGATGATGCGAACCGTGCATTGATGGGTGCCAACATGCAACGTCAAGCTGTACCAACACTGAGAGCTGATAAGCCTCTAGTAGGTACGGGTATCGAACGTAACATTGCAGTTGACTCTGGTGTTACAGCGGTTGCTAAACGTGGTGGTCAAGTTCAGTCTGTTGACGCTTCTCGTATCGTAGTTAAGGTTAACGAAGATGAATTGGTACCTGGCGAAGCTGGTATTGATATCTACAACCTGACTAAGTACACGCGTTCGAACCAAAACACATGTATTAACCAACGTCCAACTGTACTTCCTGGTGAACCAGTTGCACGCGGCGATGTTCTTGCTGACGGTCCTTCAACAGACCTTGGTGAACTTGCTCTTGGCCAAAACATGCGTATCGCATTCATGCCTTGGAACGGTTACAACTTCGAAGACTCGATCTTAGTATCTGAGCGCGTAGTTCAAGAAGACCGTTTCACGACAATCCACATTCAAGAACTATCTTGTGTGGCTCGTGATACTAAGCTGGGTTCTGAAGAGATCACAGCTGATATTCCAAACGTAGGTGAGTCTGCTCTGTCTAAACTAGACGAGTCAGGTATCGTTTACATTGGTGCTGAAGTTAAGGGTGGCGACATCCTAGTTGGTAAAGTAACCCCTAAAGGTGAAACTCAACTGACTCCTGAAGAGAAGCTACTACGTGCTATCTTCGGTGAGAAAGCATCTGATGTTAAAGATACTTCTCTACGTGTACCAAACTCTGTTTCGGGTACTATCATCGATGTACAAGTCTTCACTCGCGATGGCGTAGAGAAAGACAAACGTGCACTTGAAATCGAACAGATGCAGCTTAAAGAAGCTAAGAAAGATCTAACTGAAGAGTTCCAAATTCTTGAGGGTGGCCTTCTTAACCGTGTTAAAGCTGTACTTCTGTCTGGTGGTTACTCTGAAGCTAAGCTTGATACTATCGGTCGTAAGCAATGGCTAGAGCAAGTTCTAGAAGACGATGCGCTACAAACACAGCTTGAGCAACTTGCTGAGCAGTGGGATGAGCTAAAAGCAGACTTCGATAAGAAGTTTGAAACTAAGCGTCGTAAAATCACTCAAGGTGATGATCTAGCGCCTGGCGTTCTTAAGATTGTTAAAGTTTACCTAGCGGTTAAACGTCGTATCCAGCCAGGTGATAAGATGGCCGGTCGTCACGGTAACAAAGGTGTAATCTCTAAGATTAACCCTGTTGAAGACATGCCATACGATGAGAAAGGTCAGCCTGTAGACATCGTACTTAACCCGCTGGGTGTACCATCGCGTATGAACATCGGTCAGATCCTAGAAGTTCACTTAGGTTTGGCTGCGAAAGGTATCGGTGACAAGATCAACCAAATGGTTAAGGAACAACAAGAACTGCATAAGTTCCGTGAGTTCCTACAGAAGGTTTACGATCTTGGTGATACTCGTCAGAAAGTTGATATTGCTGAACTGTCTGATGATCAAGTTCGTACACTGATCAAGAACCTACGTGGCGGTCTACCGATTGCTACACCTGTGTTCGACGGTGCTTCTGAGTCTCTAATCAAAGAACTACTTAAACTGGGTGATCTGCCAGAATCTGGTCAGCTTAAACTGTTTGATGGTCGTACTGGTGATTCGTTTGAGCGTCCTGTAACTGTTGGTTACATGTACATGCTGAAACTGAACCACTTGGTTGATGACAAGATGCATGCTCGTTCAACTGGTTCTTACAGCCTAGTAACTCAGCAACCACTTGGTGGTAAAGCTCAGTTCGGTGGTCAGCGTTTCGGTGAGATGGAAGTATGGGCACTAGAAGCATACGGTGCTGCATATACTCTACAAGAAATGCTAACAGTTAAGTCGGATGACGTTAACGGCCGTACTAAGATGTACAAGAACATCGTAGATGGTAACCATAGCATGGAACCTGGCATGCCAGAGTCGTTCAACGTACTGTTGAAAGAGATTCGCTCGTTAGGTATCAACATCGAGCTAGAAGACGAAGAGTAATCCCTCTTTTTTATAGAGAAGATTGGATTACTTGGTAAAGGGGGCTCACTTTAGTCGGTGAGCTCCTTTAACTCCTTACAGGAGCTGAACGTGAAAGACTTATTAAACTTTCTAAAAGCACAGCATAAGACCGAAGAATTTGATGCAATCAAAATCGGTCTATCTTCACCAGACACGATCCGTTCGTGGTCTTTTGGTGAAGTTAAAAAGCCAGAAACAATTAACTATCGTACGTTCAAACCTGAACGTGATGGTCTGTTCTGTGCACGTATTTTTGGTCCAGTTAAAGACTACGAATGTCTTTGTGGCAAATACAAGCGCCTGAAGCACCGTGGTGTTATCTGTGAGAAGTGTGGCGTTGAAGTTACACAAACTAAAGTTCGTCGTGACCGTATGGGCCACATCGAGCTTGCTTCACCAGTTGCTCACATCTGGTTCCTAAAATCACTACCGTCTCGTATCGGTCTACTAATGGATATCCCTCTGCGTGATATCGAACGTGTTCTTTACTTCGAAATGTACGTAGTAACTGAACCGGGTATGACTGATCTAGAAAAATCTCAGATGCTTACTGAAGAAGAGTATCTGGATCGTCTAGAAGAGTGGGGTGACGAATTCACTGCTAAGATGGGTGCTGAAGCGATCAAAGATCTGCTTTCAACAATGGACCTTCATCAAGAAGTGGAAGAAATGCGCGAAGAGTTGGAAACAACTAACTCTGAAACTAAGCGTAAGAAAGTTACTAAGCGTTTGAAGCTAGTTGAAGCGTTCATTTCGTCAGGCAACAAGCCTGAGTGGATGATCCTAACTGTACTTCCAGTGCTACCGCCAGATCTTCGTCCTCTAGTACCACTAGATGGCGGTCGTTTTGCGACATCTGATCTGAACGACCTTTACCGTCGTGTGATCAACCGTAACAACCGTTTGAAGCGTCTTCTAGAGCTAGCGGCTCCAGACATCATCGTACGTAACGAAAAACGTATGCTGCAAGAGTCTGTTGATGCCCTTCTAGATAACGGTCGTCGCGGTCGTGCGATCACGGGTTCTAACAAACGTCCTCTGAAATCTCTTGCTGATATGATCAAGGGTAAACAAGGTCGTTTCCGTCAGAACCTTCTAGGTAAACGTGTAGACTACTCTGGCCGTTCTGTAATCACAGTTGGTCCATACCTTCGTCTACATCAGTGTGGTCTTCCTAAGAAGATGGCACTTGAGCTATTTAAGCCGTTCATCTACAGCAAGCTAGAAACTCGTGGCATGGCTACGACAATCAAAGCTGCTAAGAAAATGGTAGAGCGCGAAGAAGCGATCGTTTGGGATATCCTAGACGAAGTGATCCGCGAACACCCAGTACTGCTTAACCGTGCACCTACACTTCACCGTCTAGGTATCCAAGCGTTTGAACCAGTACTAATCGAAGGTAAAGCGATTCAGCTTCACCCACTAGTGTGTGCGGCATACAACGCCGACTTCGATGGTGACCAAATGGCGGTACACGTGCCTCTAACTCTAGAAGCACAGCTTGAAGCTCGTACCCTAATGATGTCGACGAATAACATTCTGTCGCCAGCATCCGGTGATCCAATCATCGTACCTTCTCAGGACGTTGTATTGGGTCTTTACTACATGACACGTGACAAGATCAACGTGAAAGGTGAAGGTATGTACCTTGCTGGCCCTGCTGAGGCTGAAAAGGCATACCGTACTAAGACCGCTGAGCTACACGCTCGCGTTAAAGTACGTATCACTGAAACAGTAGTAGACGAAGACGGCAATAGCACAACGAATACTGGCCTAGTAGATACGACTGTAGGTCGTGCAATGCTATGGCAGATCGTTCCAGCTGGACTTCCGTACAGCATCGTTAACCAAAAGTTAGGTAAGAAGCAGATCTCTACTCTTCTTAACGAGTGTTACCGTAAGCTTGGTCTAAAAGATACAGTAGTATTTGCTGACCAAATCATGTACGCAGGTTTCGCATACGCGGCACTTTCTGGTGTTTCTGTAGGTATCAACGATATGGTTGTTCCTCAAGCGAAATACGATGAAATTGAATCTGCTGAAGAAGAAGTTCGTGAAATCCAAGAGCAATTCCAATCAGGTCTTGTTACTGCGGGTGAGCGTTACAACAAAGTTATCGATATCTGGGCATCTACGAATGACCGCGTTGCGAAAGCAATGATGGATAACCTATCTTCTGAAACAGTTATCAACCGTGACGGCGAAGAAGAACAGCAAGAATCGTTCAACAGCATCTACATGATGGCCGACTCGGGCGCACGTGGTTCTGCAGCTCAGATTCGTCAGCTAGCAGGTATGCGTGGTCTGATGGCGCGTCCAGATGGTTCAATCATCGAAACGCCGATCACTGCGAACTTTAAAGAAGGTCTAAACGTCCTTCAGTACTTTATCTCAACGCACGGTGCTCGTAAGGGTCTTGCGGATACAGCACTGAAAACAGCTAACTCGGGTTACCTAACTCGTCGTTTAGTAGACGTTGCTCAAGACGTTGTAGTACACGAACATGACTGTGGCACGCACGAAGGTATCGACATGATGCCTCACATCGAAGGTGGTGACGTTAAAGTTGCACTTTCTGAGCTTGCTCTAGGTCGTGTAGTAGCTGAAGACGTTCTTAAGCCTGGTACTGAAGATGTACTGATTCCACGTAATACTCTGATTGATGAGAAGTGGTGTCAAATCATGGAAGACAACTCAGTAGATAGCATGAAAGTGCGCTCTGTTGTTACCTGTGATGCAGACTTCGGTTGTTGTGCACAGTGTTACGGTCGTGACCTAGCACGTGGTCACCTAGTGAACCAAGGTGAAGCAGTTGGTGTTATTGCTGCACAATCTATCGGTGAACCGGGTACACAGCTAACGATGCGTACGTTCCACATCGGTGGTGCGGCATCTACTGCAGCAGCAGAGAACAGCATCCAAGCTAAGACAACTGGTACTGTGAAACTTCACAATGCTAAGTTCGTAGTTAACAAAGACAAGAAACTGGTTATCACTTCTCGTGCATCTGAGATGACGATTATTGATGAATTCGGCCGTACTAAAGAGAAGCACAAACTTCCTTACGGTTCGATGCTAACCAAAGGCGACAACGCAGCAGTTACTGCTGGTGAAGTTGTAGCTAACTGGGAAGCGCATACCATGCCAATCATCACTGAAGTGGCAGGTCGTATCCAATTCGTAGATATGATCGATGGTATTACAGTTTCACGTCAAACTGACGATCTAACGGGTCTTTCTTCAAGTGAAGTAACAGACGCAGCAGCTCGCCCAGCAGCAGGTAAAGATATGCGTCCAGCTATCAAACTTGTTGATGAGCAAGGTAACGACGTAATGATTCCTGGTACTGATATGCCAGCTCACTACTTCCTACCTGGCAAAGCGATTGTAAACATCGAAGATGGCGCTGAAGTTGGCATTGGTGACACACTATCTCGTATCCCTCAAAAATCGAGCGGAAACAAAGATATCACCGGTGGTCTACCACGCGTAGCTGACCTATTCGAAGCTCGTAAGCCTAAAGAGCCTGCGATCCTTGCTGAGCACACAGGTACTGTGTCGTTTGGTAAAGAAACGAAAGGTAAGCGTCGTCTAGTAATCACTCGTGAAGGCGGTGACGCTTACGAAGAGATGATTCCTAAGCATCGTCAATTGAACGTGTTCGAAGGTGAGAAGATTGAACGTGGTGATGTAATCGCCGACGGTCCTGAAACTCCACACGATATCCTGCGTCTACGTGGTATCCACGCTGTGACTCAGTACATCGCGAACGAAGTTCAAGAAGTTTACCGCTTACAAGGCGTAAAGATTAACGATAAGCACATCGAGACTATCGTTCGTCAAATGCTACGTAAGTGTACAATCACTCATTCTGGTGACTCTCCGTTCCTACCTGGCGAACAAGTTGAGTACCACAATGTTAAGATTGCTAACCGTAAGCTAGAAGCTGAAGGTAAAGAACTAGTACGTTTCGAACGTGACCTACTAGGTATTACTAAAGCATCTCTTGCAACTGAGTCATTCATCTCAGCTGCATCGTTCCAAGAAACGACTCGCGTACTAACAGAAGCTGCGGTTTCTGGTAAGCGTGATGACCTTCGCGGTCTGAAAGAGAACGTTATTGTTGGTCGTCTGATCCCAGCTGGTACTGGTTTCGCATACCACCAAGAGCGTCAAAAGCAACGTGAAGAAGAGCAAGAAGGTCCTTCAGCTGAACAAGCTACTGACAATCTAGCAGCACTTCTAAACGCTGGTTTCTCTTCAGAAGAGTAAGCTCTACGAGTAGTCTCTAAGAGATAAGAAAAAGGCACCTTCGGGTGCCTTTTTTGTATCTGGCGTATTGATGTATTGGTGTTTAACGAGAGATTTATAGCTTAGAAGTTGATAGGTATGATTGCTTGGCTGGTGGACTTGGTCGCGAGTACTTTCTCGTCGGCCGTTTTGGGTGTTTGCAGGGAGAGCTTGAGGGTGAAACTGGTGACAAGCATTACGTCTAGTTATCACAACACATCAGAGTAGGGACGAACCAATAGCTCTGGTAAAAGAGTTGGATGTTTTAGGTAACGCTACAGACAAAACAAAAAGCTTGCACAGAGGCAAGCTTAGAAGGTGTTAAGCCATTACGCTCCTGGTGGAACCGCTAGGCTGTCGGCAATTTGTTGTATTAACTGATCTTCAACCGCAAACCTAGCCTCAAGAATCTCACCAACGAGTGATAGCTCACTATCAAAGCTTTCTAATGTATCGCTTGCTTTAATGGCAGCATATTTATCGGTGAAGTTGAGTAGTGGGTCTGTGGTAAGAACGATATGACCATAAGATTGGTTGATTTCGTCTGTTGCTTTGAAGCCAGTAGACTGCCATTTGTCCATCACCATGTCATAGATTTTGAAATGACCTTCGGAGATGTAATCAACAAGATGTTGGCTGAATTTTTGGAGCTCTTCTGGAGAAGGCAGTTCGGTGATTGCCGTTGCTTTCGACGATGAAGGCTGTAGAGCGGCAAGCTTACAATACTCAACGATTAGAGACTGTCGAGTTTCGAGCCAATGATCGATGACCTCATTAGAGCCACCCCATTGTTCTTGTATTTGTTTGAATTTATTTAGCATGACCATGTCCTCATGATCTGATCACAACCTTGTGATCAAGTAATTGCCTAAGCAGGGTCCGTTTTATTGGTAGCTACTAAAAGTAATAGCTTGAAATATTCTCTGCTACAACTCTAGTATGAAATTAGATTGCCAGTAAAATGAACGAACTGCAAGCAATGAGGCATAGGGATGTTAAAAAAAAGTGATAACAAAATGACAGTTCAAGCTTATTGGTGCGTCGTTTCTGGTAGTGATATTTGGGTTAATGATGATCAGTTTCCTTTTGGCTCTGCTGAAGAACTTGGGCTGAGTGTTGAGCATGCAATCTGTATTGGTCAGCATCAAGGTCGTAAGGTGTATTGGCTCAACGATTGCGATGTGGAGATTGAACTGAGCATGGTCAGCCTAAGAGATTTGCTTCACTGGCCTGAATCGAGTTTTCTGATCGCAAGCAAAGCTATCCAGTATGGGCATATGACGCAAAGTATGCGTTTTTGTCCTCAGTGCGGCGGTCGTAATCACCTGAATCATAATCAGGTAGCGATGCAATGTGGAGACTGCCGAACGCTTCATTACCCTCGTATCTTCCCGTGCATCATTGTTGCTGTACGAAACGACAACAAGATATTACTTGCGCAGCACCCAAGGCATAAAACGGGTATGTACACCGTAATAGCAGGCTTCCTAGAGGTTGGAGAGACCCTAGAGCAGTGTGTGGCGCGCGAAGTCAAAGAAGAAACGGGGATCGATGTGAGTAATATTCGTTACTTTGGTAGCCAGCCATGGGCGTTTCCATCGAGTATGATGATGGCCTTTCTTGCTGACTATGCTGGTGGAACGCTCAAACCTGATTACAGTGAACTGTCGGATGCCCAATGGTTTGACGTAACAAGCCTGCCTGATGTTGCTCCTGTTGGAACGATTGCAAGACAATTGATTGAGAATACAGTCGATGACGTAAGGAAAGACGGCGTCGCGGAGCAAGAACTAGAACATTAAATTACCTGTGATAGTATTTGGCCTATGGGTGGTCAAACACTAAAAAAAACCCTCCACAAGTGGAGGGGGTAAGTAAGATGTCGTTATGAGATGCTGAGTAGTGACTACTCAGTTGTTATAATTGTAATTTTCGCTAGCGAACAAATTTTTAACATGCTCCTGTAATTGGGTGCAAATTAAGCATGGATTTAAAAGTTAATAACTTGATCTAGGTTGCAAAGCACACAGCTTTTACCCTTCAATCAGTGTTAGAATACTTGCCATCAAAACTAGACAAGATTGAATTGGAATTTAACGGAATGACCGAATTAAAAAACGATCGCTATTTACGCGCACTTTTAAAACAGCCTGTTGATTACACACCGGTATGGATGATGCGCCAAGCTGGCCGCTATCTTCCTGAGTACAAAGCAACGCGCGCTGAAGCGGGCGATTTCATGTCTTTGTGCAAAAACGCTGAACTAGCATCAGAAGTAACACTTCAACCTTTACGTCGTTTCCCGCTTGATGCGGCAATCTTGTTCTCTGACATCCTAACTATCCCAGATGCGATGGGGTTAGGTTTGTACTTCGAAACAGGTGAAGGCCCTAAGTTTGAGCGCCCTATCACATGTAAAGCTGACGTAGAAAAGATTGGTTTACCAGATCCTGAAGGTGAACTTCAATACGTAATGAATGCCGTTCGTCAGATCCGTAAAGACCTGAAAGGCGAAGTGCCACTGATTGGTTTCTCTGGTAGCCCTTGGACATTGGCAACTTACATGGTTGAAGGCAGCAGCTCGAAGGCGTTCACTAAGATCAAGAAGATGATGTACGCAGAGCCACAAACGCTGCATTTACTTCTAGATAAGCTGGCTGACACTGTTATTGAATACCTGAACGCGCAAATTAAAGCGGGTGCACAATCGGTAATGGTATTCGACACATGGGGTGGTGTACTTACTCCGCGTGACTACAACCTGTTCTCACTGCAGTACATGCACAAAATTGTCGATGGCCTAATCCGTGAAAACGAAGGTCGCCGTGTACCAGTTACTCTGTTCACTAAGAATGGTGGTATGTGGCTAGAATCTATCGCAGCGACTGGTTGTGATGCAGTTGGCCTAGACTGGACAATCAATATTGCGGATGCAAAAGCGCGTATTGGCGATAAAGTGGCTCTACAAGGCAACATGGACCCATCAGTGCTTTACGCACAACCTGAGCGTATTCGTGAAGAAGTCGGCACTATCCTTGAAGGTTTTGGTGACGGCGGTACTGGTCACGTATTTAACCTTGGCCATGGTATTCACCTAGATGTGCCACCAGAAAATGCTGGTGTATTTGTGGACGCAGTTCACGAATTGTCTAAGCCATACCACAAGTAATTCAGTATGTGTTTTTAGAAAAAGCGCTGTCGAGAAATCGGCAGCGCTTTTTTATTACTTTTTTATCCGCATCCAATATCGGCTTAATCATCGTTGATGTGCAGCTAATTAGGCATTTGGATCATAGTAGGCCAAATGCTCTGATACATGCTTCCTAATGTAGGGAATGACTTCACTTTCAAACCAAGGGTTCTTCTTGAGCCAGATATTATTACGTGGTGAAGGGTGGGGAAGCGGCAAAAATTCTGGAGCCCAAACTTGCCAGTTACGTACTGTTTCAGTGAGCGTGCTAGTGGTTTTATTTGTCAGGTAATGGTTTTGTGCGTACTGGCCAATCAGCAGTGTCATTTGGATGTTGGGTAGCGATTGCAGCACTTTGTTATGCCAAAGCTCCGCACACTCTTTACGTGGTGGGAGATCGCCACTCTTTCCCTTTCCCGGATAACAAAACCCCATAGGAACAATCGCGACTTTTTGTTCGTCATAAAACGTATTGCTATCCATTCCTAGCCATTCTCTCAATCGCTCGCCACTGGCGTCGTTCCAAGGGATAGATGATTTATGAACCTTGATACCGGGCGCTTGGCCTATGATCAGCAAGCGTGCGTTTGGGTGTGCCTGAATCACTGGATTTGCACCGTGTGATAAATGAGGCTCACAAGCGGTGCATTGTCGTATCTCGGTGAGCAGTGATGAGAACATCAGTAGCCTTTATCAAAATCAATGGTGTTATTCAGTGTAAAACCATCTCGCCATTGTTGGTAATTATTGGCGAAGATCTCCACGACCTGTCTTGGCTCACTTAGAGCCGCAATGTGTGGTGTGATGGTTACTTGAGGCAATTTCCAAAACGGGTGTTCTTGTGTGAGAGGTTCGCATTCAAAGACATCTAAGAAAGCGTGTTCAACCCATTTATTCTTAATCGCAAGCAGTAACGCTTTATTGTCTATGCTTTCCCCGCGACCCACATTAAACAGCAATACGTTAGAGCAGTAGCTTAAGGTGGTTTGATTCAGTAGTTGGTAGGTCTCATCCGTTGATGGCAGTGTGTTCACTACAATATCCGCTTGCTTGAGGGCGGCTTCTAATTCATTAATGTGGAAAGTGTCTTTGAAGGTTTCTTGCTTTGATGGGATACCTGTCCGGTTGACACCTATGGTGTGAATACCAAAAGCAGCAGCGGTTTTAGCTAAATGACTGCCAATTGACCCCGTTCCTAAAATCACCATGGTTTTGTCAGTTAGGCTAGTATAAAGCTGTGGCTGCCAGATTCGTTGTACTTGTTGCTGGTGGTAGTGAGGAAAGTGTCTACAGTGGCTGATCGTGTAACCCAACACGTATTCAGCAATCGCAGGGCCGAAGATCCCTTTGACGTTGGTCAGCGTATAATCTTGACGCAGATCCGGCTGAGTGAGTTTATTGATTCCTGCATAGGTACTTTGCACCCAGTCTAGCTTTTTAAACTCATTAAGTCGCTCCGCTATTAAAGGAGGAGCAGCCAGTACGATCTCAGCTAATTCGGGGTTTTGAGTGATTTCGAGGTCAGGTAACCCTTGGTTTAGAATCAGTTGCGTATAGGTATCGTCATGCTCGGTAAGAATATAGAGCTTATTCGTAAAATTGTTCATCGGCTTACCTTTTCCCCCCAGGGTTTATCAAGTACACTTTCGCTGTCTTTTTCTGCAATTATTGAGTGACTATGCTTCAGAATCCACTTCAGGTTCGTCTTGAAAAGTTAGAACCTTGGCAACAAATTACTTTTATGGCGTGTCTATGTGAGCGTATGTATCCTAACTATGCCATGTTTTGTGAGAATACAGAATTTGCGGAAGCTCGAATCTATCGTGATGTTTTGGATAGCATTTGGGAAATCCTAACCGTTAAAACGGCAAAGGTTAACTTTGAGCGTCAACTTGAGAAAGTAGAAGAGCTATTCCCTAGCGCAGATGATTTTGATTTCTATGGTGTTTACCCTGCAATGGACGCATGCCAAGGCTTAGCAACATTAATCCATGGCCTACTTGATCGTGAGCATATGTTGGAAGCGGTAATTAAAGTGAGTCAACAATCGGTGAAGACGGTTGCTGAGCTTGAGTTTGCTCAAGGCGCTGAAGAAGTGACGAACGAAAACCAGAAAGAAAACGAAGCAGTATGTGAAGAGTGGGACGTTCAGTGGGCCATTTTCCGACCTCTACGTGAAACGACTGAGCGTGACTTAGAGCTGATCAAAGACCTACGCCACGAACTGCGTGAAGACCCTGTAAGTAATATTGGTGTGGCGTTATAATTCGCTATCGCATCAAAGTCCGAATAAAAACAAAGGCTCCTTAGGGAGCCTTTGTTGTATCTGACGCTATCAAACTGAGGTTAAGCGTCTTTCTTGTCTTCTTTTTGAATCTTGCTTTCATCCGCTGATTTTGAGTCTGAGGTGTCGTTGTCTGCTAGAGTTTTTTCCTCTAGCTCGTCCTCTTCATCGCGGTTTTCGATAACACCGTGTGTCTCTTTCCACGTTTCCCAACGTTGGAACGCCAGTTCTTGCATGTCTGTGGTTTTATCTGCTTCGTCGACAATCTCTTCACCAACTAAGTGCTCAAAGATGTCTTCAAGGGTGATGATGCCCTGAATTGTGCCGTACTCGTCCACAACCAAAGAGAGTTGCAGGCGGTTTGCCATCATTTGGTCAAAGGCCTTAGCTAAACCCATGTTGTTTAGCAAGACGTGGATAGGGCGCATCACTTCACCCAGAGCCTTCTCACCACAACCCGCTTGCTGCAATCTAAACAGCTCTAAGCGGTGGACAAAACCGATGATATTGTCAGTTTGCTCGCTGTAAACCAGTGGGCGTGAGAATGGCGTGTCTTTGTGTTGTTCTAGGAACGTATTGACACTCATTTCTGCATCGACGCGGAATACAACAGGGCGTGGTGTCATGACTTGAGTCACGGGCACATCTTGAATTCCTAACAGATTGCTCAGAATTTTTGATTCACCTTCAGCAAACTCGCCACTCTCTTTTGCCAAAATAGCCATTGCAGATAGCTCATCACGCATTTTTGGTGCCTGGTGGCCGCGAGCTAAACGTTTGGTAATTTGCTCTGAGAACCACACAAATGGTGTTAGGAAAAAGACCATCCAGCGAAGCACATTTGATGATGCTGGAGCAAGTTGACGCCAGTAGGTCGCGCCAATGGTTTTTGGAACAATTTCAGACAGAACTAAAATACCCAGAGTTAATACGGCAGAGAATACGCCTAACCATTGGCTACCAAAAACGACTGCTGCTTGTGCACCCGCTGTCGCAGCACCGATGGTGTGCGCGATGGTGTTGAGCGTTAAAATTGACGCAAGCGGGCGGTCAATATCGGTTTTCAGTTTGTCTAATGACTCTGCTGCAGGGTGCCCATTTTGTTTTAGTTGAGCAATGTAGCTCGGACTAATACTCAAAAGTACAGCTTCCAAAACAGAACAAATGAAAGAAACTCCAATAGCAATGGATACGTAAATAGTTAGCAGCAGCATGTTTGCCCTTAAATTAAATTGTACGCTTTAGCAGCGATTCAGCGTGGATTATAGAGAATAAGTAGTGGCTAGGTCATCATTAATTTTGCTCTCAGCCCCTTTTAAACAAGGGCTTGCTCAGTAAATTCAGTAACAAATTGTGAGTTATTACTCATATTATGGCTAAAACTACGGCATTAGAGCTAAAGATCGACGACAAACCTTTGCCAGATGGGGCATTTATGTTTTAGAGTGAATCGAATTCAAAAATACAAAGAAGGGAAACCTAAAATGAACAAGACTCAATTAATCGACTTTATTGCTGAAAAAGCGGACCTTTCTAAAGCACAAGCTAAAGCTGCTCTAGAAGCGACTCTTGGCGGTGTTACAGATGCTCTTAAAGATGGCGATCAAGTTCAGCTAATTGGTTTTGGTACTTTTAAAGTAAACCACCGTGCAGCTCGCACTGGTCGTAACCCAAAAACTGGTGACGAGATCCAAATCGCTGCTGCAAATGTTCCAGCATTTGTTGCAGGTAAAGCGCTGAAAGATTCAGTGAAATAATCTAAACTGTACCGAGGTAGTCGTATTCCACCTCGGTACAGGTTTTTATGAAAAAAGCACTTCTTCTCGTTTCACTATTATCTACATTTCTCATTGGCTGTTCATCAACCAGCCCTCGCAAAAACCTAGAGCAATTTGAAACTCACACCGGCGGCCAAGTCATGGGCGACGCGACAAGTTTCTACTGGGTTACAAACAAGCTAACACAACCTCATACTTCAGCTGACTACGTCACTGTAGGCGATTACGGCTGGTACCAAACGGACTATGCTTGGTCGGAAGGTATACTTCGTGAATTCATTCGTGAAGGTGAGCAACGTAATTCTTCTAATGAGCTGGTTCCGTATAGTATCCATGTGCGTTTTAATAAGTCAGGCGAAGCGGTATATCAGCAGTATCGTATTGATCGCAAAATTTTACCTATCCAAGTTAAGCAACTCGAAAGCTACCAGAAAGAAGCCAAGTCGGTTTTAGATACTACGATGAAGCTGCATGACGAAGGGCTAAGACTGGTTCAGGGTTACTGGAATGGTCGTTCTTTTGAAACGTGTGCTGGTGGTGAGTTTGATCGCTTTGAATTTAATCAGACCTTGCCAAGCTTCGTGATCGACCGATTGGCGTCTGTGGAAAGCTATGCGGCGTTTCTTGGCAGTGATTCACTAGGTAAGATGAGCGTAGAAGAGTTACTGATGCTGGCTGAAGACAGCCATGATTGTGTCGTTAGGCCGTCATTGTTGAAAGAATAGCGATCAACTAAAGGATTGAGGGTATTTGGCTTGCTGTAGGCCAAGCACTGATTTGTCTGTACAGGTACAGATTCCTAGAGATTGAGTGATAAAAAAGGCGCCTATCGAGGCGCCTTTTCTGTTATTCGCTTACTGTCATTTGTTACTGTTATTGAAAAGTAAGCGAGTAACAAGATTGATTACTGTTCTTGCTCGCGCGTAATCGCACGGTAACCGATGTCATTGCGGTGGAACATACCATTCCAGCTAACTTGCTTCGTCAACGCGTAAGCGCGCTCCTGAGCTTCAGAAACCGTATTACCCAATGCCGTTGCACAAAGTACACGGCCACCGTTTGTCACAACGTCGCCAGCTTCGTTATTTGTCGTACCCGCGTGGAAAACCTTTTGGCCTTCAACTTCGCTAGTTGGCAGTGAAATAACGTCACCTTTTGCGTAGTCAGCAGGGTAACCGCCAGCAGCAAGAACAACACCGATAGAAGCGCGTGGATCCCATTTTGATTCTGCTTCGTCTAGCTTCTCATCGATAGCCATTAGGCAAAGTTCAACAAGGTCTGACTCCATACGCATCATGATAGGTTGCGTTTCAGGGTCGCCAAAGCGGCAGTTGTATTCGATAACCTTTGGTGTGCCGTCAGCATCGATCATTAGGCCAGCGTATAGGAAACCGGTGTAAGGCGCGCCTTCTGCATCCATACCACGTACCGTTGGGTAGATAACTTCCTCAAGGATACGGTTATGGATTTCTGGAGTCACAACTGGCGCTGGAGAGTAAGCACCCATGCCGCCCGTGTTAGGGCCTGTATCTTTGTCGCCAACACGTTTGTGGTCTTGGCTGGTGGCCATAGGAAGTACGCTAGAACCGTCAACCATTACAATGAAGCTTGCTTCTTCACCTTCAAGGAACTCTTCGATCACTACGCGGCTGCCTGCTTCGCCAAATGCGTTGCCTGCTAGCATGTCTTTGATTGCGTCTTCTGCTTCTTCAAGGGTCATCGCAACGATAACGCCTTTACCTGCAGCAAGGCCGTCAGCTTTTACTACGATTGGAGCACCTTGCTCGCGAACGTAAGCGATAGCTGGCTCAATCTCAGTGAAGTTTGAGTAGTAACCTGTTGGGATCTCATGACGAGCTAGGAAGTCTTTGGTGAATGCTTTAGAGCCTTCAAGCTGTGCTGCCGCTTGAGTTGGGCCAAAGATTGGTAGGCCAACTTCGCGGAATGCATCAACTACACCAATAACCAATGGCGCTTCAGGACCAACGATAGTCAGTTCGATTTTTTTATCTTGAGCAAACGCCACTAAACCTGCGATGTCTTCAACACCGATGTTTACGTTCTCAAGTTTCGGCTCAAGTGCAGTCCCTGCGTTACCTGGAGCGATGAATACCGTTTCAACGTTTGGGTTTTGTGCTGCCTTCCAACCCAAAGCGTGTTCTCTGCCGCCAGCACCAATAATTAGTACATTCATGTTTTAAAATCCTTATAGCTGCTTCAGAGCCTTTATTTCTGTGTCAAACATGCTCACTTATAGTCATAAGCTCCGCGTGTTTTCCTTGAACTAAAGTCACTGACTTGCTCTACGTATTTCAAATATCGGAATATTTAAAAAACAAAATTATAAGTTTTGCTCAAAGTAGTTGCTGCTTACGTCATTCAACTATTTGAGATCTCTTTAAACCAGTGGGAGCGCTAACAAGGCGACAAGCGAGCTTATCCCTATGAGCATAGCTCGCTATGTGATTAGGGTAAGCGAGCGTAGTCAACGCAGTTACCGCCCCAATGATGACAAGAGAATTAGTGGCGGAAGTGACGCATGCCTGTGAAAATCATCGCCATGCCGTGTTCGTCTGCTGCTGCGATAACTTCTTCATCACGCATAGAGCCGCCCGGTTGGATAACACACTTGATGCCCGCTTCTGCAGCCGCGTCGATACCGTCACGGAAAGGGAAGAATGCATCTGATGCCATCACACAACCTTCAACCTGTAGACCTTCGTCTGCCGCTTTGATGCCTGCGATTTTCGCAGAGTAAACGCGGCTCATTTGGCCTGCGCCTACACCAATCGTCATGTCGCCTTTCGAGTAAACGATAGCGTTAGATTTAACGTATTTCGCTACTTTCCAGCAGAATAGGGCATCTTTTAGTTCTTCAGCTGTTGGTTGACGCTTAGACACTACTTTTAGGTCGTCTTCAGAAACCATGCCTTGGTCGCGGTCTTGAACTAGCAGGCCACCGTTTACGCGTTTCACATCAAAGCCAGTCGTCTTAGTTGTCCACTCACCACACTCAAGTAGGCGAAGGTTTTTCTTAGCAGCAACGATTGCTACTGCTTCAGAAGAAACGGATGGTGCAATGATAACTTCAACGAATTGGCGCTCTGTGATAGCCGTTGCTGTTGCAGCGTCTAGTTCACGGTTGAAAGCGATGATGCCGCCAAATGCAGACGTTGGGTCTGTTTTGAATGCACGGTCGTAAGCTTCTAGGATGTCTTCACCTAGTGCAACACCACATGGGTTAGCGTGCTTAACAATCACACATGCTGGCTCGTTGAACTCTTTCACACATTCAAGAGCTGCGTCAGTGTCAGCGATGTTGTTGTAAGAAAGTGCTTTACCTTGAATTTGGCGAGCAGTCGATACTGATGCTTCTTCTGGGTTCGCTTCAACGTAGAATGCTGCTGCTTGGTGGCTGTTCTCACCGTAGCGCATATCTTGCTTCTTCTCGAACTGTTGGTTGAACGTGCGAGGGAATTTGCTTTCTTCGTCAGCCTTTTTACCTTCTTCATCAAGTAAAGAGGCGCCGTAGCTAGGAACCATAGTGCCGAAGTAGTTAGCAATCATGCCGTCGTAAGAAGCCGTGTGTTCGAATGCTGCGATAGCGAGGTCGAAGCGAGTCTCTAGTGTTAGAGATTGCTCGTTCGCGTCCATTTCAGCCACAACACGCTCGTAGTCGTGTGCGTTAACAACGATAGTGACGTCTTTGTGGTTTTTCGCTGCAGAGCGAACCATTGTTGGACCGCCGATGTCGATGTTCTCAACAGCGTCAGCAAGGGTACAACCTTCTTTAGCAACGGTTTCTGCGAATGGGTATAGGTTTACAACAACCATATCGATAGGGTTGATACCGTGAGTTTCCATCACGTCATCATCTTGGCCGCGACGGCCTAGAACACCACCATGAACTTTTGGATGCAGAGTCTTCACACGGCCATCCATCATTTCTGGGAAGCCAGTGTAGTCAGATACTTCTGTTACAGAGATGCCTTTTTCAGCAAGCAGGCGAGCAGTGCCACCAGTAGATAAGATATCTACACCTCGGTTAGCAAGAGCTTGTGCAAATTCAACGATACCAGTTTTGTCTGATACGCTGATGAGAGCGCGGCGAATTGGACGAGCGTTATTCATGCTTCCATTTCCTCAAATTCATGGGGTTAAAATAAAGATATTTGCCAAAAAAGAACTTGTTTCTATCTTCTCAGTGTGGAGTATCTTAGATACCAGTAAGAGATAAAATATTGGCCAGTTTTGGTAAAGACCTTTTGGGTGTTCTTATAATCAAGCTATAAGATAACCAACTCCAAATTTGATGGCGCCGATTCTAACTAATTTATTACAAAAAAGCTCGCGCAATCGTTTGGCATCTCAAAATTAATTATGAAAAGTGCCATTTCAGCTTGAAAAGTAACAAAAAGGTTAATTGTGGAATGGACGAAAGAGTAGGAAAAATATGTTTCAGATCGGTGAATTAGCAAAACGATGTGGTGTGACAGCTGATACCTTGCGATTTTATGAGAAAAGTAACCTGATTGCTCCTGCCAGTCGCAGTGACTCCGGCTATCGCTTATATGATGAAAACAATCAGAAACAGGTGACTTTTATTCTTAAATCTAAAGCGTTAGGGCTGAGTTTAGATGAAATTAAGGAATTGCTCGAGATTCGCTTGGAAGCAACGCAGCACAGTTGCTCGGAAGTGAAGGCCATCACAACGGCAAAGCTAACACTTATTGATGAAAAAATCAGTGAACTTGGCAGAATACGCACGGCATTAAAGAAGATTAATGATGCTTGCTGCGGTCATGTAGATGACGATGCGAGCCATTGTTCTATCTTAGGTGCTTTGGCGAGCGAAGATAAACAAAACTCATGCTGTGCTGCTGATGGTAAATAGATGAAGAGCTCCCCGTTAGGGAGAGAGGTTTACTACGGTTGATAACCCTAGGAAGCTTGCAGTATTTTGGCTCTTAGTTGAGCGTCAATTTTTAAAGTGGGTAGGTTATTATGGTAAAGCGTGACTTGGTTGCGGCCAGTCTGCTTTGAAGAGTACATGGCTCTATCAGCTTGAGCCAATAGTTCTTTTATGGTTTTAAGGTGTGGTGTGTATTCAGCAACGCCGATGCTGACTGTTGGGTAAATGATGTGGCCGTCTACGGTGCATGGTGTTGATTCAATCACTTTACGAATCGTCTCTGCAACGTAGTAAGCTTCAATAGCACTGGTGTGCGTGAGAATGACACCAAATTCTTCGCCACCTAAGCGACCTATATAACCATTGCTGCCTATGGACTGTTGGCACAAACTCGCTACTTGAACGATTACCTCATCACCAGAAAGGTGGCCGACTTGGTCATTGATCTCTTTGAAATGGTCTATGTCTATCATTAAGCACGTTAAGCTTTGCTTAGGCGATTGACTGAACTCTTTTTCCAACCCAAGTAAAAAAGCGCGTCTGTTTAAAATACCGGTTAACTCATCGATTTCAGCGAGTCTTTTCAGCTCAGATTCACGTTGATGTGTTTTAGTTATATCTCGCTCTTGCCACAGTATATATTGCTTTTCAGGTGAGATGTACAATGGCTTTAATGTGGATTCAAAATATCGATAGTCTGAATCTACATTACCTTCACCTTGAGCGAAAAGTTGTTCAATAGAAAGCTGAAGTTGCTGACAGGGCGCAAGGGAGTAGTGAATGTATTGAGTTTCGCGATTTGAATGAGCTTTCTTTACCGCTTCTAACAGCTGTTTTTCAACTGCTGGAGGCAATAATTCTGCAACGGTGTGGTGAATTGGATTATCAAAGTTTTCAACAATGCGTCCGGTTGTATCTAACAGAAGATGACGATCAGGCAATTCACGGATCAGTGTGCTAAGCCATTCTTCCCTTTTCATATCAAGCATGTAGCTTCCAGACGATTAGATTAATGGGTCATTATATCGGTAGTGATTACGTTATCAATCGTTACATCCAATTAATTGATTGATTATTGTTCGCTTGTGGCTATATAAATAAAAAAAAAGCCGAGTTCAATAAAGAGCTCGGCTTCTAATTCAATCAATTACGAAAGAACGATTAGTTCATGCCGTATTTTTTAAGTTTCTTGCGAAGAGTACCGCGGTTAATACCCATCATGGTTGCTGCGCGAGTTTGGTTACCGCGAGTGTATTGCATGATAGTGTCTAGTAGTGGCTGTTCAACTTCAGCTAATACTAATTCGTATAACTCGCTGACTTCTTGACCGTTTAATTGAGCAAGGTAATTTTTCAATGATGCTTTAACTGAGTCACGTAGTGGCTTCTGCGTGATTTGGTCTTGTGATGTAACTGTAGTTACTGTCAATGCTTCTGAAGTCAGATTTTGTTCGAACATATTCGGTCTAGCTCTTCTCGTAATTATGGTGCAACGTTATCAAAAAAACCTTCTAGCGCTTCAAGCTGCAGATCACCTGCTTCGAATGCGTTGAAGGTACGGCGAAACTCACTCGCTTGCTCATGCTCTTTTAGATACCAACCCACATGCTTACGAGCGATGCGAGGGCCTAAAAACTCTCCATAAAATTCATGTAGAGCGAGCACATGACCAAGCATGATATCTTTCACTTCCGAAATCGGGAGTGGGTCCATCGTGGTGCCGTTTTCCAAATAGTGTAGGATTTCGTTAAAAATCCAAGGACGTCCTTGGGCAGGTCGACCTATCATTAAAGCATCAGCGCCGGTGTACTCCAGCACAAACTTCGCTTTTTCCGGACTATCGATATCACCGTTAGCGATAACCGGAATAGATACTGCTTGTTTCGCTGCTTTAATGTGTTTGTATTCTGCCTCACCTTTGTACATACAAGCGCGAGTTCTCCCGTGAAGGGCAAGAGCTTGTATGCCGCAGTCTTCGGCTATTTTCGCGATTTGGACACAGTTTCTATTGTCTGTATCCCAGCCTGTGCGCGTTTTCAACGTTACTGGAACGTCGACAGCATTTACCACAGCCTTCAGAATATCTTCAATGAGTTCTGGATGCTGAAGTAGGGCTGAGCCCGCAAGCTTCTTATTCACTTTTTTGGCTGGGCAACCCATATTGATATCGATGATTTGCGCACCGTTAGCAACATTGAATTGAGCAGCCTCGGCCATAAGCTGTGGATCTGCACCAGCGATTTGTACTGAACGAATGCCCGATTCGCCTTCATGTACCATACGCTGCTGAGATTTTGACGTTTTCCAAACTTTCGGATTGGAGGACATCATTTCACTGACTGCCATCCCCGCACCGTAACGAAGACACAACTCACGGAATGGTCTATCCGTTACGCCAGCCATAGGAGCGACGATTAGATTGTTCTTAAGTTGATAATTTCCGATTTTCAAAAATGTCATCACAGTTCTGTACCAGCAAGGGCGCGCATTTTACGCATTTTTTCGCTGCGTGAAAAGACTAATATTTGAGCATTTACAATTTGTTTTTGTAATTTGTTTAAATTTCAGTCAATTAGCGCCCAAAGTCTTACCTAGCCTTGCTTGCGACCAGAGATTCGACACCATTCTTGTTGTTCAATGACCGGTTCAATGTGAAGCTCATCACGATAATAAGTTGCAACATCTTCCGCTTGTGTATCTAAAACACCCGACATTGCTAGTACACCATTTGGCTTTACTAGGCCTTTAATGATGCCAGAAAGGTCGCGTAATGGACCGGCAAGAATGTTGGCAACAACGACGTCAGCCAGCAAACCTTCTGGTTGATCTTGTGGCAAGAACACCTCTAGTTGCTCAGCAACACCATTGCGTTGTGCGTTGTCTTTTGATGCAAGCAGGGCTTGAGGATCAATGTCGATCCCGATAACTTTTGCCGCGCCAAGTTTGATCGCTGCGATCGCTAGGATGCCGGAACCACAACCGAAATCGATCACGGTTTTGCCTGTAAGGTCTAAGCCTTCAAGCCACTCAAGACACAATGCCGTTGTCGGGTGAGTACCTGTACCAAATGCAAGACCGGGATCCAACATTACGTTTACAGCGTCAGGTTCAGGGATATCGCGCCAGCTAGGGCAGATCCATAAACGCTCACCAAACTTCATTGGGTGGAAGTTGTCCATCCATTCACGTTCCCAATCCTTGTCTTCAATTTGCTCTACTTTGTGAGCAAAGTCTGCAGGGAACATGTTGCTTGCTTTAATCTGCGCTATAACGACACCAGTATCAGTCTCAGCGTCGTAAAGCGCGAGAATGTCAGTATCACCCCAAAGGCGAGTTTCGCCTGGCAGAGGCTCAAATACAGGGGTATCTTGTGCATCCAGGAAAGTTACAGAAAGAGCACCAGTCTCTTCCATTAACATGTCGCCGATTTGTTCGGCATTTTCATTGGTAGCATTAAGCTTGATTTGAATCCAAGGCATGGCTGCATCTTCTATATGAGAAAAATTGGATGGCGAGTCTAGCAGAAAATATGAGCAAATTCACCAAAACCCCACGGAATATAATGGGGATTATGAATTGATTATTGCGAATATTTATAAACAAAAATGCCCACCGAAGTGAGCATTTATTACTGTTCTACAGAGAACAAATTACGGAAGGCTAGCTTCTATTGTAGACCAAGCTTCTTCTCAAGGTAGTGGATGTTTGCCCCACCGTGTTGGAAGTTTTCGTCGTTCATAATAGACAGCTGAAGCTCAGTATTAACGTTAATACCTTCAACAATCATTTCACCCAATGCGTTCTTCATACGAGCGATAGCAACATCACGGTTCTCACCGTAAGTGATTAGCTTACCAATCATTGAATCGTAGTGTGGTGGCACTGTGTAACCCGTGTAGATGTGAGACTCCCAACGTACGCCCATACCACCTGGAGCATGGAAGCGCGTGATCTTACCCGGAGACGGTAGGAAACGAACGGGATCTTCTGCATTAATACGACATTCGATTGAGTGGCCGCGCAGCTTAATATCATCCTGTGTGAATGATAGAGGCTGACCAGCAGCAATGCGAAGTTGCTCTTTCACTAGATCGATACCCGTTACCATTTCAGTAATCGTGTGCTCAACCTGGATACGAGTGTTCATTTCGATGAAGTAGAACTCACCGTTCTCGTATAGGAACTCAAATGTACCTGCGCCGCGGTAACCAATCTCAAGACATGCACGAGTACAACGATCGCCGATGTATTTACGCATTTCTTCAGTGATACCTGGTGCTGGCGCTTCTTCCACAACTTTCTGGTGACGACGCTGCATTGAACAGTCACGCTCACCTAGGTGGATAGCATTACCTTGACCATCTGCAAGCACTTGTACTTCAATGTGACGTGGGTTTTCTAGGAATTTTTCCATGTAAACCATGTCGTTATTGAAACATGCTTTTGCTTCAGCACGAGTCATTGCGATAGCTTCTGTTAGTTCTTTTTCAGTACGAACAACACGCATACCACGACCGCCGCCGCCGCCAGAAGCCTTGATGATTACAGGGAAACCAATGCGCTTAGCGTGCGCTTTGTTTTTCGCTTCGTCGTCGTCAAGAGGGCCGTCAGAACCTGGTACACAAGGTACGCCAGCTTTTTTCATTGACGTGATAGCTGACACTTTGTCACCCATCATGCGAATGGTTTCAGCTTTAGGGCCAACGAAGATAAAACCACTGCGCTCTACCTGTTCTGCAAAATCTGCATTTTCAGATAGGAAGCCGTAGCCTGGGTGGATAGCAACTGCACCCGTTACTTCAGCAGCGCTGATGATACGAGGGATGTTCAGGTAGCTATCGATACCACGAGCTGGACCAATACAAATGGTTTCGTCAGCAAGCAGTACGTGCTTAAGATCGCGGTCAGCGGTTGAGTGAACTGCTACCGTTTTGATGCCAAGCTCTTTACATGCTCGCAGAATACGCAGTGCAATTTCACCACGGTTCGCGATTACTAATTTATCTAACATAATGAGTGCTCTCTATTATTCGATAATTACTAGAGCTTGGTCGAATTCTACTGGTTGACCGTCTTCAACTAGGATTGCCGTTACAACACCAGATTTATCAGCTTCGATTTGGTTCATCATTTTCATTGCTTCAACGATACATAGTGTTTCGCCAGCAGTTACAGATTGACCAACTTTAACGAACGGTTTTGCATCTGGGCTTGGAGCGCCGTAGAAAGTACCAACCATTGGAGAAAGAACTTGGTGACCAGCAGGAACCGCAGGAGCTGCCGCTTCTGCCGCTACAGGTGCCGCTGCAGGTGCTGCTGCCGCTACAGGTGCTGGAGCTGCTGCATATTGAATAGGTGCTGCAGATACAGGGCTGTTACGACTGATTCGTACTGACTCTTCACCTTCAGAGATCTCTAGCTCAGAAATACCAGACTCTTCAACCAATTCGATTAGCTTCTTGATTTTGCGAATATCCATTGTTTCTTTCTCTTTATCTGTTGATTGAACTTACTCTTTGACTGAGTAGGTTAGTAATAGTTCGTTGTTTTATTTACTTTGCGTTGAGCTTGTTGAGCGCAGCCGTCAAAGCAAATTGATAACCTTGGGCACCTAAGCCACAAATCACACCTTCTGCTTTATCAGATAGGTAAGAGTGGTGACGGAATGGTTCACGTGCGTGAACATTCGATAGGTGAACCTCAATAAATGGGATAGCAACACCAAGTAGTGCATCACGCAACGCCACACTGGTATGTGTAAAGGCCGCTGGGTTGATGATAATGAAATCAACATTTTGATAAGCACTATGGATAGCTTCAATCAGCTCATACTCACGATTTGACTGTAAGTGAGATAGCTCAACATCGTGTGTTTTCGCTTGCTCGGTCAATGAGCTAATAATCTGGTCAAGTGTTTGAGAACCGTAGTGTGCAGGTTCTCTAAGGCCTAACAGATTAAGGTTTGGTCCATTTAAAACTAGAATGCGAAACTTTGTAGACATTGTGGGGCTATCTTCCTTTATCGTGTTTACGAACGTGAATGTTGCCATTTTATTGAAAATTTGGGAATAATTTCCAGTAAGAAAAACCCAAATTTAAAAATTAGAACCAGATTATAGCTAATTCAGCGCAAATCGCAGCAATTTACTGGTCTAATCTCCTATTGATAGAGTGTGAGATTGTTACCAACTTAACAAAAAAGCGTCTTAGCCTTAATTTTGTCGAGGATATTTGAGATCAAGATCAGCCATAAAAAAACCGCCACATAGGTGACGGTTTATTTATGGTCTGTTTTAAACAGTGATGAGCTAATGTGACGGGTTGCTTATGCCAGTTCAGCTTTCTCTGCAATCAGCTTATCAACCACACTTGGGTCGGCCAGTGTCGAGGTGTCACCTAGATTACCCGTGTCGCCGGTGGCAATCTTACGCAGAATACGACGCATAATTTTACCAGAACGTGTTTTTGGTAATGAGTCGGTCCAATGCAGTACATCGGGCGTTGCGATTGGGCCTATCTCTTTACGTACCCAGTCTTTCACTTCTTTATGAAGCTCTGCAGTCGGGAATTCACCATCATTCAACGTGATGTAAGCGTAAATGGCTTGGCCTTTAATATCATGAGGGATACCGACAATCGCAGCCTCTGCAATCTTATCAAATGCGACTAGAGCCGATTCAATCTCAGCAGTACCCATACGGTGACCTGATACGTTAAGTACATCATCGACACGACCGGTAATCCAGTAGTAACCGTCTTCATCACGACGAGCACCGTCACTGGTGAAGTACATGCCTTTAAAGGTAGAGAAGTAAGTCTGTTCGAAACGGTCATGATCGCCATGAACGGTACGCATCTGGCCTGGCCAAGAGTCAAGAATCACTAGGTTGCCATCTGTTGCGCCCTCAATGATGTTACCCATGTTATCAACCAGCGCTGGTTGTACACCGAAGAATGGACGCGTCGCTGAACCCGGTTTTAGATCGGTTGCGCCCGGTAGTGGTGCGATTAAGATGCCGCCCGTTTCTGTTTGCCACCATGTATCGACAATTGGAGACTGCTCATTACCGATTGTTTTGTAGTACCACTCCCACGCTTCAGGGTTGATAGGTTCACCCACTGAGCCCATAATTCTTAGGCTGTCACGAGAAGTGCCTTCAACCGCTTCATTGCCTTTCGCCATTAATGCACGAATCGCAGTTGGAGCCGTATAAAGAATGTTAACTTGGTGCTTATCGACCACTTCACTCATGCGGCTTGTGTTCGGGTAGTTCGGCACACCTTCAAACAGAATGGTTTTTGCACCATTGGCAAGCGGTCCGTAAACAAGGTAAGTGTGACCGGTAATCCAACCTACATCGGCTGTACACCAGAAAGTTTCGCCTTCTTGGTAATCGAATACGTATTTGAAGGTCATTGCGGCATAAACAAGGTAACCACCTGTGGTGTGCATAACACCTTTAGGTTTGCCTGTTGAGCCTGACGTATAAAGGATGAATAGTGGATCTTCTGCGTTCATCTCTTCTGGTGGGCAATCTGCAGATACATTAGCAATAGCATCGTGCCACCACACATCGCGGTGTTCGTGCCATGCCACATCACCGCCAGTGCGTTTGAATACCACAACCTTCTCGATGTTCTTAACTTCAGGGTTCGTCAGAGCTTCATCGACGTTTTTCTTCAGTGGAACCGCACGGCCGCCACGTACGCCTTCATCGGCAGTGATAACGACTTTAGAATTTGAATCGATAATACGACCAGACAGTGCTTCTGGTGAGAAACCACCAAATACTACTGTGTGAACCGCACCGATACGGGTACACGCCAGCATGGCAACAGCAGCTTCAGGAACCATTGGCATGTATAAACAAACCACATCGCCTTTGCGCACGCCTTGCTCTTTCAGAGCATTCGAAAACAGGCACACTTCTTTGTGTAGTTCATTAAAAGTTAGAGTTTTGTCATCCGCCGGGTCATCGCCTTCCCAGATGATAGCGACTTCATCGCCGCGTTCAGCAAGGTGGCGGTCGATACAGTTAGCCGAAACGTTAAGCGTGCCATCTTCAAACCAGCGAATATCAATGTGGCCAGGGTCGAAAGAGGTATTTTTTACCTGTGTGAAAGGTTTAATCCAATCAACGATTTTTCCGTGTTCCCCCCAAAAGCCTTCAGGGTCAGAAACAGATTGCTGGTACATGGCTAGGTAAGTGTCATTATCCGCGTGTGTGGTTGATTTAATATTTTCTTTTACCGGATAAACGTGGGTTTCACTCATTGCATCTCTCCTTGTGCCTACATTCCTAATGAACTGGCAACTTCCTTTGTGTTCAGTTTCTAGGTCTATTACAGAACCGTCGTTGTGCTATCACTCTCGACTAGGACGGCGATTTCCACAATTAGACTTTAGGATGAGACGTTGCTTTTCACTTACAAAATAGCGAGTTAAGTTCATTTTTGAGATGTTGCTCTCTATGTGAAGCGCCAGTGGTTGAATTAAGAATAAGAAGAGTTGAAACGGGGCAGGTCACCATGTTTTAGGCGAACAAAGATCAGGGCGGCGGAGATAGCGTCTTGTAATGCATCATGTTTATTGACCGGGATAGGTAAATCGAGCTGGCAACAGATAGCATCCATGCTGAGATCAAAATAGGCATTGGGCAGCTGCCTTTCGAGCTTGTCTTGATAGAGTTGGCTTACTTCGACCAATCGGTTAGGCAGTGGAAATCCAAGCTGTTTTAAACAGGCGCGGTCGAGGATTTTTTTATCATAGCGGATGTGATAGCCGACTAAAGGACGATTTCCAATGAAGTTCAGTAGCTCGATTAAAGCCTGTTTTTCTTCGATGCCGTGTTTTAGATCTTGATGGCGAATACGGTGGATTTTTATTGAATTGCAATCGAGCGATTGAGGGGCGCGCAATCGGACTTCAAAAGGTTGGCTGGTAATGATTCGGTTGCCGATGATCTTTGTCGCGGCAATGGTGACTAATTCTGCCTGATTGGGGTCGAGGCTGGTGGTTTCACAGTCGAGCGATACATATTCATTATGCGCAGATGCAGCAAACAGAGGCTGATAGGGAGAGCCTTTGAGTTTGTGATGCCAGTAATAACGAACCAATCTATTCATCGTTCAACCGCCTAATCCCGTATCTGATAGTGGTAACCAAGCCATTGCTTGAATTTCTTCACCACATGCAGGCTATGACGAAGCAGATCTCTGTCAGCTCGCTCCATCAGCTTGACGTTAATTTTGTTACTGCTGTGCTGCTGCGAAAGCCTTTGGGTTAAGCGCCACTTAAAGAATTGTTTGAGCGCTTCACTAAGGTTATCGGCGGTACTTTGCTCAAGCACTTTCTTACAGACCAACTGTTCAATGCGTTCGAAGGTGTTGTTTACCGTGACACCATGCTCAAGACAGAGTGCCCTCACACCATGCACGATAGGGAAAATACCACCTTGTTTGATATCGAGCCCTGACTTGGATTGTTTAACATTGCCAAATAGAGTGAGGGGGACTGAGAAGTTCAGCGCCGGTCGGCAGAATTCAGTCAGAATCAATTCTTGTCCGAGCATCAAATCATTGAGGTGCTGCTTTACGGGTTTTAATAACTCTCTATTACCTGCAACGGCGTGTGCATCCGCCATGATCGCGATATCCATCACGGTATCTGGCGTGGCTTTTTTTACCCAACGGGTGAGGGTTTGTTTCCACTCTTGTTCTGAATGCACCCATTTGGGGTTGTTGACCATCACGTTGCCCGGACATAGTGGATAGCCCAATTGCTGCAATGTATGCGTCAGGTCGTTCATGGCGCTCTGGCATTGGTGCCACTCCAAGCCATCTTGAATTATTAGCGCGTTGTCTTGATCGGTTTTGAGAATTTGTTCTCCACGGCCTTCGGAACCCAACACGATGAGACAGCAATGATTATGCAGTGCGGGTGGAATGATGAGCTCAAAAGCCTTCTCTATGATCTGTTCGTTGACCGCAGAAATCAATTCCATGATAAAGCGCGTGCGAATGCCGTTACTGAGTAAGCTCTCGACCAATTGACGCTGTTTGTTGGAGGCCATTGCCAGCTCTTCAATGCTGCTGGATCGCGCAATACGCAAAGTGAGCACGTGAGAGTGGGTGGAGAATGCACTGAGGATCTGTGTCATATCTACCATGCCAACAGCATTTCGACCATCACAAACCATCAACCTTTTTACCCGGTTTCTGGTCATGGTAATCATGGCATTAAATAAGAAATCACCTTGGTTTACGTGCATCACCGGAAATGTTGCAATCTTGCCGACGGGCGCGTCCTGTGGGAAGTTATCGAGCATTACAGCGTGCAATAAATTGGTTCTCGTGACGATCCCATACGGTAAGGTACATGATCCAAAAGCTTTTAGGCCCTCATTTTCCAAATGAACCAGCGCCGAGTCTAAGCCTTGCTCTTTTAGGATTTGAGTCACTTGGTTGATGGGTTGCCCCGGTTCAAGAATCAGTGGTGGGTGATAGATAGAGTCATCCACTTTAGTCAATATGAACTCGGCCAAATTTTGCTGTTGCTGGGCGGCTTCAATCAGTGCTTTTCGTGTTGATAGGTTGCTATCAAAGTAGGCGGCGAATTGGCCGTTGGCGTGGTAAAGCTCGAGAAAGGTATCGGTTGGCAGCAGATAACTTAATGTATCTTCCAACGCGATATATTGATGTTTGGTGTGAGGTTCAAACTGGCTGCGCACATCAAAAATATCGTCATTGGCGTAATGTGCGTAAATCTCACCATCACTGCTCGCGCGCTCTTCAACGGCTCCTTTGATCAGGATGTGCAGGTGTCTGCTCGGCCTATTTGATTCCAGTATCACCTCCTGAGAACGGTAATACACCACGTCTAATGAAGAGCGAAGCTTCAATTGTTCTGTATCGGACAGGCTATCGAAGGGTGGGTGCTGCATATTAAATTTATCAGGCATAAGCATCACAAGAAGTGGGAGTCTTTAATCAGTCTGACAAAATACCAGCGAAGCTCCAGACGACTTTAGTCTAAATGCAGGTTGGATATCGATGAAGGTGATATAGCTTAGTGCTATGTGATATCCAGACTAATTGAATATAGGAATGCTATATCAGTAAGAATTTCCTTTTTCATCCCATTCTAGATAGGCATAATTGGTGCCGCCTTTTTCTGCACACTTTATAGGTTATTTATGTTTAGTCCTTCTCCTTATGGATGGATCTCTCAGTATTTTCTTGGTTTCTTTTTTGCTTATGGCGTGTACTTGCCATTTTGGGCGTTGTGGTTTGAAGAGCAGGGCGCCTCTGCAGGAGACATCGGTGTATTGATCGGTATCGGTTTTGCAACTCGCTGTGTTGCGAACCTTGTGATTACGCCGCGCATTCATAGAGTTGAACACTTAATGCCAGCTCTGCGCTGGATGAGCTTCGCATCATTGCTGTTTGTTGGTTTCCACTTTTTCACCGGAGGCAGTTTTATACTAATGTTGCTGGCAACTGTGCTGTTCAACCTGTGTAGTGGACCGATCATTCCTCTTTCTGATGCAATGGCTAACCATTACAGCCGTCTTAAGATGCTTGACTATGGACGCACTCGCTTATGGGGCTCGATTGCCTTTATTGCGGGCTCAACCGTGGTTGGTTATTTAGTCGCACAGTTCGGCACTGATATGATTTTGTATACAGCGCTTGTTGGTGTGCTGTTGTCGTTAGTGTTGGCGATGAGAAACCCTAACGTGATGCCAGTAACGCGATCTGAGAAACAAGCAGTGCGACCAAAATTAGGTGAGTTACTGCGTGAGTCGTCTGTGGTTAAATTTTTGGCCTTGATGGCGTTGCTGCAAGGTAGCCATGCGGCTTACTACAGCTTTAGTGCGATTTACTGGAAAGAAGCGGGTCATTCAGAAGCGATTATTGGCTATTTATGGAGCCTAGGTGTTGTCGCTGAGGTGGCCGTATTTGCGTTAAGTAAGCGCTTATTCTCTGGCTGGTCAATGCGTACTCTGTTTGTGGTAGCTGCAATCGGTGTGATGGCTCGTTGGGGTATTACGGCATCAACAACGGCGATTTTCGCCTTAGTTATGGTGCAACTGCTTCATGGCGTGACGTTTGCTATGGCGCACATCGCAGCCATTCAATACATTCAATCAGAAGAACAGAATAAAATGGTCGCGCTTCAAGCGCTGTATAACGCGATCCCATTAGGGGCTGTTATCGCACTAATGACGACATTAAGTGGCTGGGGCTATGAGCTTTGGGGGGCAAACATCTTTTGGGGTATGGCCGCGATGGGGGCTCTTGCTCTGTTCATTAAGTTGGACGAGAGAAGTTCAGTGGTTGAGGTTAATCAATCAGGTTCGGAACAATTAGAATCTAACAGCAAATGCTGATAATTAGAGTCTGAAGCACAGAATTTAAGCGATTCGATTGAGTTAATGACTCATCCTTAGTTAAATGAAACCTCTCCCTTATGGAGAGGTTTTTTTATGGATGAAAAAGGGTTTTTAATGCAAGGATGGATAGTAATTCCAGTCTCTTTAGCCTATTTGGGTGTGTTATTTCTGATCGCTTGGTATGGAGACAGGCAGGTTCGTTGGCTATCGCGTTGGCGGCCATGGATCTATAGCCTTTCGATTGCAGTGTATTGTACCTCTTGGACTTTCTATGGAACGGTCGGACAGGCGAGCAATAACCCATGGTCCTTTTTACCTATCTATCTCGCCCCCATTCTGGTCTTTACGCTCGGGTGGCGGATCTTGGCGCGGTTGATCCTGATTGCAAAGCGTGAACACATCACTTCAATTGCCGATTTTATTGCGGCTCGTTATGGCAAATCTCAAGGCTTAGCGGTAGCGGTGACCGTGATCGCTGTGGTCGGTATTCTTCCTTATATCGCGCTGCAACTCCGTGGTATCACCATGGGACTAGATATTGTTGCGCCAAACCTAGCGGCTGATTTCGGCTATCAGGATTATCACGTGTCTTGGTTTGTGGTCGGTGCTTTGGCCATTTTTACTATGCTGTTTGGTACACGTCATATCGATAACACAGAGCATCACCGTGGCATGATGATGGCTGTAGCGTTTGAATCTATCGTTAAGCTTGCAGCATTCCTGATTGTTGGCCTGTTTATTATCTACCTGGCGATGAGCAGTGACAAAATTGACTTGTTTGATGTGGCGGCGTCCACCTACGAATCGCCTAATATTCCGACCTTAATTATTCATACCGTGTTGACCATGTTGGCGATTGTCTGTCTGCCGCGCCAATTCCACACCATGGTGGTTGAGAACGAACGTCCTCAAGATTTGCATACCGCTCGCTGGTTGTTTCCACTTTATTTGATTCTAATGGGCCTATTTGTGCTGCCAATTGCTTGGGCAGGACAAGGGCTGCTCACCGACATGCCGGCTGATACTTACGTGATCAGCGTGCCAATGGCTGAAGGTGCTAATCACATAGCTTTGTTGGCTTTCCTCGGAGGTACTTCGGCGGCGAGTGGAATGGTGATTGTCTCGACCATCGCATTAGCGATTATGGTATCAAATGATTTAGTGATGCCACTGTTATTGCGCCGTATGCGCCTAACTCAAAGAACCCATCGACATTTTTCAGGTCTGTTATTGGTGATTCGACGCGGGTTGATTTTACTGCTGTTACTTGGTGCTTGGTTGTTCTATCAAGCGCTCGATACCATTCACTCACTGTCGGCGATTGGCTTTCTTTCTTTTGCGGCGATTGCTCAATTCGCGCCAGCACTTATTGGTGGTTTGTACTGGCGTCCGGGTAACCGGAAGGGGGTTTATGTCGGCTTAATGGTGGGCTCGTTGATTTGGCTGATCACCCTGATGAGCCAAACCAGTATGCTGGCAGGCGACAGTGAAAGTAACCTTTTACTGTGGATTATCACGCCACCAGAGTTGCTCAACAGTTGGGAGATCAGCCGTTCAAACTGGGGGATTGTGCTGAGTATTTTGCTGAATACTTTGTGTTATGCCGTGGTTTCGATGGTGACTAGACCAAGCTTAAGTGAGCGTTTACAATCGGCTGCTTTTATTGGCACACCATTACCAGAAAATGAGAACATCAGCCTCTATCAGAGCCGTGTGACGGTTGCTGAATTAGAGATGCTGGCGTCTCGTTTTGTGGGGCGTAAGCGTGCGAAAAGTGCCTTGCAGAGTTATTGGCAACAGCACGGGCAGCCGCTACTTCCTAACCAACAAGCGCCCGCAAGCCTGATTCGACATGCAGAACGTGTGCTCGCTGGTGTATTCGGTGCATCTTCAGCTAAGTTAGTACTTACTTCGGCCTTGCAGGGCAGAAATATGCAGCTTGAGGAAGTTGCGACCATCGTTGATGAGGCCTCTGAACTGTACGATTTCAGCCGTGGTTTACTGCAAGGTGCGATTGAACATATTGGTCAAGGCATTGCAGTAATAGACAAACAAATGAGGCTGGTGGCGTGGAATCAACGTTATCTTGAGCTGTTTGAATTCCCTATTGGCTTGATTCAGGTGGGTCGACCCATTTCAGATGTAATTCGTCACAATGCTGAGCAAGGTTTGTGTGGTCCTGGTGACCCAGAAGATCACGTTCGACGTCGTGTCTATCACCTTGAGCAAGGCACACGACACACCTCTTCTCGTATTCGTCCTGATGGTAGAGTGATTGAGGTGCAAGGTAACCCAATGCCAAGTGGTGGGTTTGTCATGAGCTTTACCGACATCACGGTATTCAGACAAGCAGAGCAAGCGCTGAAAGATGCTAATGAAAGCTTGGAATCGAGAGTCCATGAACGAACTCAAGAGCTCGAGAAGCTTAACCATCGCTTGGTAAAGGCGACGCAAATCTCTGACCAAGAATCACAATCCAAGAGTCGTTTTCTTGCTGCGGTAAGCCACGATTTAATGCAGCCGCTCAATGCCGCACGTCTATTTGCGTCGTCACTTTCTGAGGTCGCAAAAGAACAAGAGGTGAAGCAGCTTTCTTCTCATATCGAAAGTGCGTTGGGTGCGGCTGAAGATCTGATTGGTGACTTACTGGATATTTCGCGATTGGAATCAGGCAAGTTGGAAACCAACATTCACGCGATTGCGGTACACGATGTGTTAACCAATTTGAATGCGGAATTTAGCGCTTTAGCGACACAGCAAAAAATACAGTTTCAGATGATTCCATCGTCACTGTTTATTCATTCTGACCCTAAGTTATTAAGACGAGTGATTCAGAACTTTTTAACCAATGCTTTTCGCTATAACCCAGAAGGGAAAGTGGTACTTGGTGCGAGACGAGTGAATGGTCAGGTACGAATCGATGTATGGGATAACGGAACCGGTATCGATGAAGACAAACAACAAGAGATCTTCGAAGAGTTTACTCGCGGTAGCCAAGTTCGTGCCGATCAAGGGTTAGGGCTAGGATTAGCCATCTCCAAAGGCATTGCTCATGTGCTTGGTCATCAAATCTCTATGCGTTCATGGCCGGGAGAAGGCAGCGTCTTTTCCATCACCTTAGCGAGAGCAGAGCAAGTGGCTCCGGTTGTGCAAGCTTCGACGCCAATGGCGACCAGTGATATCGAGCACTTGAAGATATTGTGTGTCGATAATGAGCGAGAAATTTTGGTCGGTATGGAGAACTTGATAGGGCGATGGGGATGTGAAGTTAAGACCGCTGTCGACTTAGTCGAAAGTTTGAAGTGTCTCGATGATGATTGGCAGCCGGATGTGATTTTCTCTGATTATCGTTTAGATAATGGCAGAACGGGGCTCGAAGTATTGCAGCAGTGTCGTTTGCGCCTTGGTGACTCTTTTGAAGGGGTCATTATCAGTGCAGATAGAACCGATGACATGTTGGCAGCGATAAAGGCCAACAGCTTTAGCTTTATTGCTAAGCCTGTGAAGCCACTAAAACTCAGAGCGGTTCTAAATCGGGTGAGCTAGTTAAGAGTAATCAGCTTAAATTCCTAATTAATGTACGGATGTAAAAGGCCTCGGATGAGGCCCTTTTGTGTTTCTATAGTTCTATTCTGGCTTAGCGTAGTCTCTGGCTAACCCGCAATACCACCTTGAGTTAGAGCGGTTGGGTTAAGCAACTTGCTGAGTTCTTCTCGGCTTAGGTCGGTTTCTCTCTCGGCAACATCCAGAATTGGTAAGCCTTCTTTATAAGCTTTCTTGGCAATATCCGCCGCTTTTAGGTAACCAATCACAGGGTTGAGTGCGGTCACCAGAATCGGATTCTTTGAAAGCGCTAAATCGAGATTGTCTTGGCGCACTGTGAAGGTCGCAACGGCTTTATCTGCTAAGGCGACTGAGCTGTTAGCTAAAAGATCTATACTTTCTAATACGTTATGAGCAATCACTGGCAGCATCACATTTAGTTGGAAGTTACCAGATTGGCCTGCGACAGTAATGGTGGTGTCGTTACCAATCACTTGCGCTGCCGCCATGGCTGCAGCTTCTGGAATTACAGGGTTTACCTTGCCAGGCATTATCGACGAGCCCGGTTGCAGAGCCTGCAACTCAATTTCCCCTAAGCCAGCCAGTGGGCCTGAGTTCATCCAGCGAAGATCGTTTGAGATCTTCATGATCGCAACCGCTGCCGTTTTGAGCTGGCCAGAAAATGCAACGATCGCGTCTTGGCTGCTGAGGTTAAAAAAGAAGTTTTCACTCGAGGTAAAACTGATCTTTGTCGATTGAGACAGGTTACTTGCAAACTTATCGGCAAAGCGTGGGTCGGCATTGATCCCCGTACCAACCGCAGTGCCACCTTGAGCAAGCGCCTTGACTGCTGGCAAGCTGCTTTCTATCGCTTGCTTGGCATGTTCAATCTGAAATTTCCAACCACCAAGCTCTTGATCAAAGGTAATCGGCATTGCATCCATTAGATGGGTACGGCCAGTTTTGACTACCTCAGCAAGTTCACGCTGTTTTACGGTAAGCGCCGCAGAAAGGTGGGTAAGTGCAGGCAGCAGCTTATTTTCTGCCATCAAAGCGACACTGATTTGAATCGCGGTTGGCACTACATCGTTACTGCTTTGCCCCATGTTTACGTGATCGTTCGGGTTCACGTCTCCTTGCAGGCTTCTTGAAGCGAGCGTCGCAATCACTTCGTTGGCATTCATGTTAGAGCTTGTACCAGAACCGGTTTGGTAAACATCAATAGGGAATTGCTCGAGGTGTTTACCCTCAATGATCTCTTGGCTAGCTTCGGCTATCGCGTTGGCAATATCACCTTCTAATAAACCTAACTGAGCGTTGGTATCGGCGGCGGCCTGCTTAATCAGCGCCAGTGCTTGAATGAAACTGGCTGGCATCTTGTGCGAACTAAACGCGAAGTTATCCACGGCACGTTGAGTTTGTGCTTGGAATAATGCATCGGCGGGGACTTTAACTTCGCCCATGCTGTCTTTCTCAATTCGATATTGTAGGGTCATCTTCTATCCTTGTTAGCCAAGTGGGGCTTGGACTTGTTGTAGTGTTTGGCTGATATTCAAAAAACGCGCTTGGCCTTGTGGTTGCTGGCAGTAGTGTCGTTTCAAATAAAACAGTGGCGAGTAAATAGAGTCTAGGCAGATATGACGAAAGGTGAAACTGCGGTCAGGAGACTCAATCGCTTCAATCAAATGGAAGAAGACTTGGCGCAGGTACAGCTCGCACAACAAGATGTTTTCTTGGGCGGCATGCTTTTCATAGTAAGCTGAAAGCGTGAGTGCACATTCGATATAATCTCGAATCACAAACGGCTCATGGCCTTGAACTTGTTCTAGTGAAGTAAAGCGATCCTGTGCTTTGTAAAATTTCGAATAGAGAACCTGCTGTTCTTTCATCATCATCTGCATCTCTTTATTTGGATGTTAATGATAATTATTATCAAATGATGTTTTAAAAACAACCCTTTGTTTCTCTTTTTATAAAATGAGCAGGAAAAGAAAAAGCCGATACATAAGTATCGGCTTTCTGGAATCAGTACCTAATCCCTACAATGTAAGTACTGATTCTTTTTCTAAGTGCTTACTACCTAGTCACTAAGTAGCGAGCTTCTTAATGGTCGTGAGCTTCACCTGCACCTTTCGGGTAACGGATATTCTCAACCATCTCTTGTACATCTTCAGGAACTTCAGCTGTCACTTTGTTCACTGCAATTGATACTACAAAGTTTAGACACATACCTAGCGTACCGATGCCTTCTGGGCTGATACCAAACCACCAGTTTTCCGGTGTGCTTGCTGCTGGGTTAATGAACTTGAAGTAGATGATGTAGCTTGCTGTGAAGGCAATACCTGACAACATACCTGCAATTGCGCCTTCCTTGTTCATCTTCTTGTAGAAGATACCTAGGATGATCGCTGGGAAGAAGGATGCTGCGGCTAAGCCGAAGGCAAACGCTACTACCTGTGCTACAAAGCCTGGTGGATTAATACCTAAGTAACCAGCACCGACAATCGCGATCATGGCAGCTAAACGAGCGGCTAACAGCTCCTGCTTGTCGGTCATGTTTGGTCTAAAGCCTTTCTTCAACAAGTCATGTGAAATCGACGTTGAGATTACCAATAGCAGGCCCGCGGCTGTTGATAGTGCTGCGGCTAAGCCACCGGCTGCAAGTAGTGCGACAACCCAGTTTGGTAGTTTTGCTAGTTCTGGAGAAGCCAGTACGATGATGTCACGGTTAATCTTCATCTCGTTACGTTCATCGCCCGAGTAGAACATTTTGCCATCGCCGTTCTTATCTTCCCAACCAACTAGGCCAGTGCTTTCCCAGTTTTTGTACCAGCTTGGTGCGTCTGCTGCTGCGACACCCTGCATGTCTGGACCGTTAATCGTTTCGATCATGTTTACACGAGCGAATGCTGCAACGCCAGGTGCTGTTGTGTATAGCAATGAGATGAACAGTAGAGCCCAACCCGCAGAGATACGAGCATCACGTACTTTTGGTACTGTGAAGAAACGAATGATTACGTGTGGAAGACCGGCAGTACCTACCATTAGAGCTGCACAGATGAAGAATACATCTACCATGCTCTTGTTACCTTCGGTATAGGCGGTAAATCCGAGTTCTTCTGTTAGTCCATCCAGTTTATCAAGTAGGTATACATCTGTACCTGATAGCGTTGAGCCCATACCAACTTGTGGAAGTGGGTTACCCGTCATCATGATTGAGGTAAAGATTGCTGGAACAAGGAAGGCGAAAATGAGGACACAGAATTGAGCTACCTGCGTATAAGTGATGCCTTTCATACCACCGAGTACTGCGTAGAAGAACACAATACCCATACCAATGATGATGCCTAGGTTAATATCAACTTCTAGGAAACGAGAGAATACAACGCCAACACCACGCATCTGGCCTGCAACGTACGTGAACGATACGAAGATTGCACAGAATACCGCTACCATACGTGCTGTTTTCGAGTAGTAACGTTCACCGATGAAATCAGGAACCGTAAACTGACCGAACTTACGTAGGTAAGGTGCTAAACATAGCGCAAGTAGTACATAACCACCTGTCCAACCCATTAGGTAAACCGCACCGTCGTAACCAACGAATGAGATGATACCTGCCATTGAGATGAAGGATGCTGCCGACATCCAGTCAGCGGCTGTTGCCATGCCGTTTGCTACTGGGTGTACGCCGCCGCCAGCAACGTAGAATTCACTAGTTGTTCCAGCGCGAGCCCAGATTGCGATGCCGATATATACTGCGAAAGTAATACCGACGAGAATAAACGTCCAAGTTTGAATATCCATGTTCTAGCCTCTAGTCTTCCTGTACGTTGTATTTTTTGTCGAGCGCATTCATGCGAACAACGTAAATAAATATCAGCGCCACGAAGGTGTATATCGAACCTTGTTGAGCGAACCAAAAACCTAGCTTAAATCCGCCAAATTGAATGGTATTTAGGACATCCACAAATAAGATGCCAGCGCCATAAGACACCACAAACCATACAGCGAGCAGTGTTCCCATTATTCCCAAGTTTTCCTTCCAGTAGGCTTGAGCATGTTCTGTTGATTCGAACGCCATTGCCTTCTCCTTTATTCCATTTCAGTAGAAACCGTTTCTGTAGAAAATTACAGTGTTAACGTAATGTTACGATTTAGAATGTAGCAAGGATAAGTCAAGGGATCTGTGCAACTTTAGTCGGGATGATATTGACGCTAATGTACTGAAATATGGTCGCTATGAGGCATAACCATAGAAAAGTGTGATGTTGCAATGTTGTTAAATTAGCCAAAGGTCTAACAAAAAGAGATGAATTAGACTGCGAGTCATAAAATTTAACAACTAAATGACCGAGAAACGGTATTTAGTCCTGCTTATGACACGAAGCGAAACATAAGTTTGTTATAGTAACTACGGCACTTTCACCGACCGTGCCTTGCTAAACGGCAGAAGATCAACAAGCTAGTGGCAAAAGAACAACAGGCTTAAAGCTCGAATTTTATTCTTTGGGGGAACGAATTGGACGCAATAACCATTAACCACTTATTTTTGACTGGTGCCGTACTCATCGCCCTCAGTGTACTTTTCTCACAAGTGTCCTCTCGATTGGGCGTTCCGATTCTTTTAATCTTTTTGTTCGTTGGTATGTTGGCGGGCGAAGATGGCCCCGGTGGCATTAATTTCAATGATTACTCGCTGACTTATTTGGTGAGTAACCTTGCGCTTGCCGTGATCCTGCTTGATGGTGGTATGCGAACTAAGGTCGCGAGCTTCAAGGTCGCTTTTTGGCCGTCGCTCTCACTAGCCACAATAGGCGTGGCCTGTACTGCAACCCTAACCGGCTTAATGGCGGCATGGCTGTTCGACCTGTCATTGATGCAGGGGATCTTGGTTGGTGCGATTGTCGGTTCGACCGATGCAGCCGCGGTATTTTCTTTGTTGAAAGGGCAGAGCCTCAATGAACGTGTTGGCTCAACTCTAGAGATCGAATCCGGTACCAATGACCCAATGGCTGTTTTCCTTACGGTGACTTTAATTGCGCTACTGGGCACCCCTGATGCCGAGATGGGAATGAACTTTCTACTCAAAAGCTTCGCGATGCAGTTTGGTATCGGCACCCTTGTTGGTATTGGTGGCGGTTGGCTTCTATGGAGTCTAATTAACCGAGTGCAGCTGGCCGATGGCCTTTACTCAATTCTCGTGCTTAGCGGTGGTGTGGCTCTGTTTGCGTTCTCTAACATGCTTGGTGGTAGTGGCATCTTATCGATTTACCTAGTCGGTCTGTTCATTGGTAATCGTCCAACTCGCTCTCGGCACTCTATCCTTAATGTTCTTGATGGCATGACCTGGCTAAGCCAGATCGTGATGTTCTTGGTACTGGGGCTATTGGTTACGCCATCGACATTGATGGACATTGCACTTCCTGCGTTAGCATTGGCTTTCGGTATGATTTTGTTTGCTCGTCCAGTGTCGGTTTGGTTGGGTTTACTGCCGTTCAGAAGCTTTACCACCAAAGAACGTTGGTTTGTTTCTTGGGTAGGTTTACGTGGTGCTGTGCCGATCATTTTGGCAGTGTTCCCGATGATGGCTGGCCTGCCCAATGCTCAGCTTTACTTCAATATCGCCTTCTTCGTGGTTATGGTTTCGCTGATTGTTCAGGGCGGTAGTTTGATGAAAGTTGCGAGGTTGGCTCAGGTGACCTTACCACCGACACCAACACCGATTTCTCGTACCGGCATTGAGATTTATCCGACCAGTGAGTGGGAGATGTTTGTCTACAAGCTGAAAGAGGAAAAGTGGTGTGTTGGTGAACCGCTTAAGCGTTTGTCTATGCCTGAAGGGACACGAATTACTGCACTGTTTAGAAAAGATGCTTTGCTTCACCCATCGGGTAGCACCGTGTTAGAGGCGAACGATATTCTCTGTGTACTTGGCCAAGATAAAGACCTAGAGAGCTTAAGTGCGCTATTCAGTGAGGCTCCTCTAGCTGAAGAGGCCGCTCGATTCTTTGGTGATTTCTTCCTTGAGGTTGGATTATCAATTGCAGCCGTTAGTGACTGCTATGGTATTGAATTGGGCTCGGAAGAAGAGCGAGACATGACCCTAAAAGAATTGGCTGAACGAGAGTTAGGCGCGCATCCAGTACTGGGCGATAGTTTTGTGTGGCATGACATTACTTGGGTAGTTGCAGAGATAGATGATCATAAAGTCGTCAAGCTGGGTTTATGTTTGCCTAAGACGACTTTAGAAGAGGATATCAGTGAAGCTTAGTTGTGGACTTCTTGTAGCAAGATAACTGCCTGAGTTCGGTTTTTCACATCCAGTTTACGGAAGATGGCTGTCATATGTGCCTTGATGGTCGCTTCCGAAACATTCAATTCATACGCGATTTGCTTGTTCAGCAGGCCGTCTGAAAGCATCCCTAAAACCTTGTATTGCTGAGGCGTCAGTGTGGAAAGCTTTTCCGCAAGGTCGCTACAGGCTGCATTGTTGGTGATAAGCCCTTCAGGGAAGAACGGGTCGCCATTCAGCACTTGATTCAGTGCGCTCACCAATTCACGCATATCGCTCGATTTAGGAATAAAGCCAAAGGCACCGTGGCTTTTCACTTGAGTTACAACGCTGGCATCCTCGCTGGCTGAGATCACCACAATCGGTAAATCTGGATATTCAGCACGCAGTTGAATTAAGCCTGACATCCCGTTTGCTCCCGGCATTTTAAGGTCGAGAAGCAACAGGTCAGGTTCCTCTTCTTTTTTCAGCAGAGTCAGTAAGGCATCGAGAGAATCGGCCTCAAGCAGGTTCGCACCGCTGATCGCCATATGAACTGACTGAAACAGGGCGTTGCGAAAGAGAGGGTGGTCATCAGCAATGATGATGGTATAGGTCGAGTCCATGACGTTCATACTTTTAACAATTTAGTTAATATTTATTATCATCCTGATTGAGTATGTGGACAATATTTATGCATTAAAAGTCTGAACCATATCGACTTTTATCCCCAGAATAAGAAAGCGTTACTCTGAATAGCAAAAAAGCCGCACTGCCATCTCGTTACGGAGGGGCGGTGCGGCTTTCGTTTAGGCGGATATTCCCGTGAATATTGCCGTTATAGCTGGTGGTTTTGCATATGTTTCAAGAATACATCGGCAGGCATAAAACCGGTGACACGAGCATTTGGAACATGGTTACCCTTGCTGTCCCAGAACTCAATTGTTGGCAAACCGAGTACCTGTAATTGTTTAAGCAGTTCAATGTCTTGAGGCATGTTTTTCGTTACGTCAGCCTGAAGTAGTACAAAGTTAGAAAGCTTGTTCTCAACATCAGCTTGGTGGAAGGTGTACTTCTCAAACTCTTTACATGCCACACACCAATCGGCGTAGAAATCGAGCATCACTGGCTTGCCGAGTTTCTTGGCTTCAATCAGCTGTATCTCTAACTCTTCAACCGTGTTAACGCGTGCAAATTGGATTTGTTGCTCAACCACAACGCTCTTTTCTGCGAACCAGTAATTCAATGCAGGTTGCGCTGAAGCGAATAGTCCGAGCATCGCGATGATACCCACAGCGCTTTGCTTCCAGCCGCCAAATGGCAGTGCATTCTTGCTGTGGTAAAGCCAACCAAAGGCGATGAAGCCTAGTCCGGACCAAAGTACCGTTGCCCACAATTCAGGAATAATTCGCTCTAGCAGGAAGATAGGCGCTGCCAGTAAGATAAAGCCGAATACGATCTTCACCTTGTCCATCCAACTGCCTGCTTTTGGCAGCAGCTTATTACCAAATACCGCAACCAAGATCAGCGGGATACCCATACCCATCGCTAACGCATAAAGAGCGATCGCTCCGGTTAATAGGTCACTACTTTGAGCGACATACAGTAATGCGCCTGACAGTGGCGCTGTGGTACAAGGTGAACACACCAAGCCAGAGATAGCGCCCATTGCGAACACGCCCAAGGTATTGCCACCTTGTTGCTTGTTACTTTGGTTGTTAAGCCAAGTTTGGATACTGCTTGGTAGTTGTAGGTTATAAACGCCGAACATCGACATCGCCAACGTCACGAACAGAACACTCAGCGCGATTAATACGTAAGGATGTTGCATCGCAGCTTGGAACTGCATGCCTGCTGAAGCAACCACTAAACCCAATAAGGTGTAGGTCAGCGCCATGCCTTGTACGTAGATGAAGGACAGCATCAGCGCACGGCCTTGGCTGAGCTTGCCGCCACCCAATACGATACCTGTCAGAATTGGGTACATAGGCAGAACACACGGCGTAAAGGCTAAGCCAACACCGAGTGCAAGGAATAATAATGGAGTCCACCAACTGTCACCGAGCTTATCGGCTAAGCCTGCTTCTTTTGATACGGGCGTATTGGTTTGTTGAGTAGTATTGCTTGCTGCGTCAGCTGTAGGAGAGGAGGGTTGCACTGATTTGTCAGCTTCACCAGATGAATCTTGTGAGACACCGCTGCTTTGCTCATCACTACTTTTCATATCCCCAGAGCTCGTCGCAGTAAACGGTTCAATGTCGATTACTCGAATCTCTGGTGGGTAACAGAAACCAGCATCTGCACAGCCTTGATATTTTACGATCAGCTGTGAGCCATCTTGGTAACTCTGTAGAGGAACTTGCACGAATAACGGCTGAGTATAAATGCTCACCTCACCGAAGAATTCATCTTGGTGTGGTTGGCCATTTTTCATTTCAACATTGCCGATAGTAAGATTTTGGCCAGTGAACGAGAGGCTATGTTGATAGAGGTAGTAGCCCTCTTTTACTTGCCAGTCGAGAAGGACCTTACCGTCTTGCTGGTAGTAATTGAAAGGGAAAGCCTGGTCTACAGGGACAAAACCGTTGTTATTGCCTCCGAAGCTTGGCTCGGCGTTGTCGTTTCCAAAAAGCGCCCACGCAGGCTGGGTGAACAGGGAAACACAAACAAAAAGTAATGTGGCAAGTCGTCGCATACTATTTAGTCATCAAAATGGAGTTGAAGGTATCTTAACTCAATCAGACCGTAATAGTTTGTGATTAGTTTCATCGGTAAACAAATATCCCCTAAGGCGGGTGGGCTATTTTTTTAGGCAGTCGAGAGAGTGTCAGTCGCTCAACATGAGTTGTCAGCTTTTGCCAATAAGACATTTAGGCAACACCCAAGCGTGCTCTTACTACTTGTTCGCAAGCATCTATATTCGTGGTGTCTTTCGGAATAATTAACACCGTGTCGTTACCACCAACAGTTCCGATAATTTCTGTATGTGGGTCGATATCAACCAATCTTGCGACCAACTGTGCGCAACCAGGGTTTGTTTTTACGATCACCATTGCTTGGTTGTGAGTAATTAATTCGATTTGTGATGAGATTGACGCATCGACACGTACCGGTGCGCTTTCTACGGTGATGCAGTAAACCTTTTTACCACAGGCGTTCTGGATTTTGACAACACCGAGTTGTGACAAAATACGAGACACAGTCGACTGGCTAATACCTGTATAACCAATGTCGACGAGTTTCTCTCGCAGCTGGTTCTGGGTCGAGAAGCTTTGCTGTTGTAGTAAGCGTTTGCACGCTGCAGTCAGTGTTTTATCTTCAGCTGAATACAAGCAACCGTGCTCAGTGATTTGGTTCATGAACAACTCCTTAAAGCCAACGTGTGGGTATCGCTTGTCCATAGCGCAGAACGCACTCCCAAAGCCGTAGAGTACGAT